>JAZQQT010000201.1:0-9791 GCA_045629205.1 Eubacteriales bacterium | reverse complement strand
CGGTTTCGGCTATTGTTGTTGGAACAGTTGAAATATTGAATATCCCGATTGCCCTGATTGAAATGAAAATGCAGATTACCTCCGCAGTCGGAGCAGACAAGCAGTCCCGAAAACATATGTTGCTCGGCGTTCTTCCTCTTTTTGTTGTGAACTTTGCCTCGCCTCTCGGCAACCTTGAGAAAAACCTCACGGTCAATGATCGGCTCGTTCACATCGGAGAAAACCGCCCAGTTTTCCTTTGCATTTTCGTGACGCTTTTTGTTTTTATACGACTTGGAATAGGTCTTGAAATTGATGATGTCGCCGCAATATTGCTGTTGGGAAAGGATTTTCGTGACAGTTGAGCTTCTCCAATGGTATTTGTCTTTAGATAATATGACAACCTTTTTAAGATTCTTGCACTCTTGAAATGCTTGTTTTCCTATCTTTGTCACGCGATTTCCACAGTAAATGCTTTTTATCCTGTTATTTTGGTAAAACGCTCTGTCTGCAATTTCCAACACAGGCATTCCGTTCACCGTGCTGGGGATAACTATATCGGTATCCTCACACGTGCCGATCCCGACAACAACATAGCAACCGCCATGTTCTTTGGAATAGGATTCAGCAAGTTCGAGCCCCTGCGACGGATTATCGATATCTTCGGGTATCTCCCAAGAGGTGGAATTTTCAGGTTTGCTCGCAGTATCATCCAGTGATGTATGGTGGTCATCCGTGTCAGACGATACGATAATCGATGCTTCGCCGTTTGATTCGTTGTCTTGCGGTATGCCGCACGAAACCATTAAGCTCGTTAGCATAATACATGATAGAAGAAAGAACGCAATCGTTGACCATTTCATTTGTTAACCCCTCCTGATAAAAAATGAGCAGAGTGAATAGCGTGCTAAAGAATTTTTGGGAAAACTCTTTACCTAAGAGTACAATAATTTATGGATTTGAATAAATGTTGGTGCAAAACATCAAATTGTTGGTGCAAATGAAACCAAAAAAAATAAAAGGGCTCTATTGAGCCCTTATTATTTGTTGCCATTATTGAACTGCTTTAAAACAGTGTTTTTTGGATTTTTACGCCAATTATTCTTTGATACTCTCTATCGGTAGCGCGATATGGCAGCAGAAGCAGCCGTCGGTTTCGTAAAACTCTATCATCCCGTTCAGCGATTCTACTATTCTTTTCATGCTCTTTACGCCGTATCCGTGCGCTTTTTTATCGGCTTTTGTGGTATTAAGGTCGGGGTTTTCGGTCAGGACCGACCGTTTTACGGGATTCTTGCAGTTTATGTTCCAGTATTTGCCTTTGTGCGAGAAAGACAATTCAATCACCTTTTCGCCCTCATTGCTCACAGCTTCTATCGCATTGTCGAGCATATTGAAAAACAAAGAGACAATCTTTGTTTCTTCAAAACCGTCTATACCGTAAATGGTACCCGTAATGATAAAGTGAATATCCGGATTCGAAGACATTTTTGCGTATAAAATATTATCTATTACCCGGTTCCCGGTATGAGCCATATATGCGGTAGCCGATATAGTATTATTTATAGATGAAAGCATCTGTTCCGCCTCGGACGGTATCCCACCGGCGAATTTGCTTTCTATATATGACAACTGTTCTTTGAGATCGTGCTTTATTATACGGATCGATTCGTACATACTCTCGGTCTCGGCGTAGCGCTTTTGTTCGGATGCGGCAAGCTGGTTCAACAGTTCCATTTCGTGTTCTTTTTCTTTCATTTTTGACGATTTATTGAAAAAGAGCAGCGTTAAAATGTTTGTAACGACCAGTCCCACTGACGACAACGCGATAGCGGGATAATACTTTTCGGCGTTCGCATCGGTACTGACGGAAATCAGCGTGGAAAGCATAACGACTGTCATTACAGGTGAGAGCAGATACAATATGAGTTCTACCGTCCTGTAATGCGTTCCCGGAACGAAAAAGCGCAGGGCAATGAGCAAAACGGACGTCACAAGTATCTTGCACAGGAATAAAAACAGAAGGCGGTGAAAACCGAAAACGGATATGAGCTCCAATACGTTGACTTTGAATATGTTGCTGAGTACAAAAATCAATATCGTGCTGGATGCGATCAAAACTCCCTCGAAAATGATCGGCGCGATTATCGTTCTCAGATTCATTCCTTTATTGATCAGCGCCGCGTACAGAAACAGCGCCGCCAGGATAATGACGGAATGAACGATAACGTGGACTTCGACGAAAAGAAAGACGGTGGATATCGCAAACGTCAGCAGCATAAACAGAAGGCAAATCTTATTATCGCGTAGCTTCTTGCTACAAAAGTATGTAATAAATACGATTCCTATGACTGTATCATACAGGTTGGCGAGTATTTCAACGAACAGCTCCATTTATATCCCCCTCATATAACTCATAAACCTTTCGGTAAAAGTTTTTAGGTATTTTGATGAATTAATAAAGTATTTATATCCGCCGTCAAGGAATACGGTATGATTCGATATTTGAACGACGTGCTCAAGATTGATTATCGCGCTTGACGCCGGCATTACGAAACGGTAATCATTTATTAAAGCCTGCAATTCCGTTATGCTTGTACGGATTCTGTAATCATCTCCCAGGCAATGGATTACCACGTAATTAGTGCGCGGTTCTTTTTCAGCGTAAATGATCCTTGACAGTTTGACTGGTGTTATCTCATTGTACTTTGAAATGGTTATGCACTTGTACCTTAATGATAAATCATATACAGCATCTCTTATAGCCGCATACAGTTCCTTTTCGTAATCTGTTTTTCTTATGAACCTAAAAGGGCGATACTTAAAAGAACTGAACACCCTGTCTTCCAGATTTGAAATGAAAATCAAAAGAGTATCCAATTCTCTTTCAGCAACGTATTGGGCGATCTCAAATCCGTCGATCTCCGGCATTGAAATATCCAAAAAAAGTATATCAACGTCGTGGGATTCCATATGAGGAATCACTTGCTTGGGATCGTTATAGCAATCAAGCTTGAAATCATCGGTGTAAAAATCCGACGAAAGGACATAACTGTTTATTTTCTGCGCTAACTCTTTTCCGAACGCCGCGTTATCGTCGCATACCAAAATGCGCATACCGTAATCTCTCCTTACAAACAGATGGTTTTCGTATTCCTTGCCGTCTGCCTCCTGCCGCGCACGAACCGTTTCGGGCAAGCGGAAACTATGCTTACTGACCGTATCACCATCCGCAATAATATCGTGATCAACTTGACAAAGTAATTCTCCTTGATGTTGCCGCCTTTGAGCGCAACCAAAGCCCCACGCTTCACGGGAATATCGTAAAGCGGGGTGCATTCCGGAATGTGATCCTCAAACACCAAGCCGAATTTTTTCTGCTTGGCAAGTTTGTTGACCTCTTTTTGTATTCTTTCACGCAACGATTCATCCGGAATCTGCGCTATCAAATCATTTAATGCTGACATTGGCGGATCTCCTTAGGCAAATCACTTATAGGATTTTTGCTATAAATTTGAAATAGCATTCATTATCTTCTCGAAAACGTTTGTTTGGAATACTCAAGACAATAATAGCGCTGTTGATTGATTGATCTTTATTGTAAAATTCCCAATCTGTTATTGCAATATTGCAATATCTATTGCCATTATAGTAAAAATCTGCTTTTGTTTGATTATGATTTTCCCCTGGTTCGGTATGAATAACCATATCATATACTTGGACGATCAAAAGTGAGTAATCAAGAGATAATGCAATCTCTTCCCACAAATAATAGTTATCATTAACAAACAAATAATCCGGTGTATCCAATGGATGCATTCTAAGTACATCTTGAAGAGTGATTGATCCTATCTTACGTTTAGTATTCCAGTCAACAATTATATTTTCAGTTTGACATGTTTCCGGTACATATTTTAGTACATCTATATCAATTACATCAAGAGGGTGAAAACCGTACATATAGTATTTAGGAATGGCCGATCCGCTCTCATCCAAAACAAGTCTATAAAAACAACCATTGTTCATATCAATCCCCGCAACACAATATCCACCATATTTGTTTGACATAGTCAAAATTGCAAATTTCATTCTATTACTCCTTAAATATGTCTTACTTCAGCGTTAAACTTCTTTTGCAAATACTCTGCGACCAATCTTCTATGGCACATTTCGGGCGTAGGTTCGGTGCAAAGAAGACAGACTCTTTGGTTATTTGAAAACGATTTTCCAAAATCAAGTTCAATTTTTCTTTTCACTATCAATGGCAGAAATCGTTCTTCGTATCCACGCCAATCAATCTCTTTCTTTTGATATGCGGAAAGAATGTCCTTCGTCGGCGCGTAATCAATTTTATGGACGTATTTGCAATTGCATATTTCTTTCAGCAAAAAGGGCAAATCATTTCCTTTTGTGAAACCGGCAAGTTGAGACTTATTATTCAGTCTGATATCAATCAACACTTCAATTTCATTGCTTCTTATCAAGTTAAAAAAACGTTCAGCGTTTTTTTGGGCAAACCCCATCGAATAGATAATCATACTTCATCCTCCAAATGATATCCAATTTGTTCGTTTTGTTTTCTGTAAGCAGCATTTATATACTCTTCATCCGACATGCGATTATCGAATAAAGATAACTGATTAATATTCGGGAAATATTTCTTCAGCAATTCTTCTTCAATCGTCTTTTGATTTTTGGTAATACCATTGGGCATAAGATGAATCACAGTAAATCCAAGTTTGGCAAAAGCTCTTGCAACCATAATAGCCCTATGACATTGAATCGGTTCTTTTTCAGCGCACATAAAGGCTATCTTATACCCTTTTTCAACGCTATCGACCATTTTCGACACTCCACTTTGGAACTGATTCGATTTTGAAAATATATCAAAATCCAAATACCCTTCAGGGGAATAGAATGAACGATTTTCTTGTCTTGCGCCAAATTCCGAAGTATAATTCCGGTAATATATTCCGATTTGCTTCAATGTCTGTTCGATGTTTGGTTTGTTATAATCCGGATACCTTTCCGAATATGCAGAACTTCGAACATCAATTACCACATTAATGTTATGTTTCTTTAATTCTTGTATAAAGGCATTGAGTGGAAACCCAGAATATCCAATTGTATATATGGTTTTTTCATCGTCTATAAGCCTTCCTTTCATCGTTTGTCACCTTTCTATGATACTAAAACATCAAATTACAAATTTGTTTGATTATAAGCATTATTTCAAATTAATTTCATCTTCCAGCACTTTAACCGCTTCCAGAATCAAATCGAAATCCGGCTTTTCGCCGTAAATCATATTTTTCATGTGCTCATAGTCGTCCTTTAACGCCTTAATATTCTTCTCACTCGGAATCAACTTCATCGTGCCGGGCTTGGCTTCGTCGTATTTTGCCCATGAACAGCGATAAAATTTTTCTTTGAAACGCACAACCTTTTCGAGCAAGTCGATGTCCGCAAAAGCACTGCCTTTGACAGGCGATTTTACCATGCACCACAGATCGTAATAATGTCTCGAATACCGTGTCGGCACGGTGCTGTTTTCCGAACGGTATGCCTCACGATGCAGGATGGTGATCTTTTCCCAGAAGGTGCGTTCCGGGAGGACGGTCAGAATCTCTGTAGTAGGCTCATCAAACAACCGGGCGTAGTGCAGCGCCGCATAGGGAGTAATCGGTTTCGGTGCCGCCGGAGTCCATGCGGCAAGCGCTCCGATTTCAAGCCGAATGACCGGCAAAATGGAAGCGTCATCAAAGCTGCGATGATAAGCAAACACCACCGTCAGCGGATCGTCGTCTTCTATGTAGCAGTTCACATCCACGCCGAGTTCTTCCCGAAGATCGGAAACAACGACCGGCATAAATTCATTTTTCAGGAACGCTTCTGTTCTTTCTCCGGCTTCTTTATTGAACGCATCCTGTTTTGTATTGCTCCTCTCAGCCCACGGCTCGTCCTTTTCATAGCCGAGCACACGCCAATCGAGAATGAGGTCAATATCCTCCGAAAATCGTTCAATCAGTCCGTAGGATTTGGAAAGACTTGTGCCGCCCTTGAAGGCAATGTTATCTTTCCATTTGCAACGGTGAAAAAGATAATCAAGCATATAACACACCCAAAAATCCTTTTCGATAATGGCATCGGTCATACCCATTTTGGCGGCAGTGTTGTGAAACAGTGCCTTTTTATCCTTTTCACTTAACTTCGCAATATTTCTCATATAATTTCACCCTTACAAATTACTTTAATCAGCTCGTAAACCCACGAGGTTGCGGATTTTGCTTCCGCCAACATATTTGCTTTTTCCTGTTCGGTCAATGCTTTTTTCAGCCGTGCGATGACAGCATCGGTCACATTGTCTTTGCCGAGTGCTTTGAGTGCCTGAATGGTCAGCGCCGTTTTATAGGAAACCTTTGAAATCTCTTTGTTTGTCGTTCGCTTGAACTTGATCGTTGTATTGTCAAAGGAATACTCCTTGTAGGCGCCATCCGAAACATAAACCCACTGTGACGGAACCTGTGTTGACAGCCCGAGCAGGTTCAATGCCGTGTCGCCACAGGGAACAATTGTCCAGCCGAAATTACGGGCAAGTGCATGAGCGACCTTATTCGGAGAAGGAGCGACAGCTTCACCAAGTAATTCGCTGAATTCCGGCTTGTAATAAACGCCGAATAAAATTTTCTTGATCAAGCCTTCTTCGGAAAGGCGGATCAATCCCATATTGACTGTTTTCTTGTCGGTTATATCGGTAAAATCCGTCGAAACGAATACCGAACCATATTCTGATGCTTCGATTATGCTCCGTATTTGATTCAGATAATCCGGTCGCTTCATATCACAGAACCTTTCGTATAAGATTTTTCAAAATATATTATACACTATTTTCTACGAAAAATCAAGTGGTTTTGAAAAATAATGCCCACTATTTTCTACGAATATAAAAAATAAAAGCGGAGCCGAAGCCCCGCTTTGCATTAGGTGTAGATTAGCTCACTGTTTACAATTTCCGTTGCCGTTTCGCGTACTGCATTCATCCTCTGCACCCAAAGCATCTGATTTTCTGCCTTGAGCGTTTCTGTGATACCGTCTTTCTCGGCAAGTTGCTTTAACAACTGAGAAAACATTTCCTCTGCTTGCTTGTCGATGTCGGCAAGGTATTCGTTCATCTTGCCGCTGATCGTCAACTGGCTGAAAAGGATACGCTGGGCGTTTCTCAAATACTTGTAGTGTCTCGCACCCCAAACACCAATCGGCTTTTCTTCCGGCAGTTCAATATCAGGGAGCAGATAATCTCCGATCTGCGTGTATGTACCGACCATTTGCTCAAATAATGATTTTTCCATTTCGCTCAACTCCTTATTTTGATTTTCTTTGTCGGTGCATCAATGATTTTGAGAAGCAGTGCAGATACATCCTCGACGGGTTTGCCCTCGTCAATGAACATTGTCCGTGCCTTGTTCACGCATCCGACCAATAGCCGATACTCAAAATCGTCCAGTACCAACCGTCTTTTGATTTCTTTCATAGCAAAATCCTCCTTTACTGCCCTTATTTTACAGCAAAAGAGGATTTTATAGAAATGTGCGTTTAGGAAGAAAAAGAGTGCCGGCATTTGACCGTCCGACACTCATTCTCGTATAACTCTGTTTTGGCTTGTTATGTTAGTTCCTATTTTAACCGTCGGCACATATCGTGTATTCTTAAGGGATTAGACTTATGAATACTCGATTTTCTTTTATTTGATGCGGTTTTATGCTAAGCAGGCGGTTCGCCTGCTCTTTTGTTATGCTCCGATTGGCTCGGTGAGATACTCAACCAATACACCTTTTCGGGTATCGGCTCTCACGTGAGTTTTGAATGCTATGTCCGGTATCTCAACATATCCGACAAACATATCTGTATTTGTATAAAAAATCGAATTATTGTATATAATTCTTTTAAAACTTATTTTTGATGAAAAAGTATTGATTTTATTATAATTAAGTTGTATAATTAATCATCTTTTGAGACCTTTTATATTAGTAGGTTTCATCAAATCTTTATCGGAGGAAAATCTTATGTCAAAAAAGACAAGACTGTTTACTCTTTTTACGGCAATTATTCTAATCTTTTCTTCCATTTTCTGTGTCATTTTTGCTGATACAGAAGACGGTCCGCTACCAGATCTTACAGATTATGACACTGCAGCTGATTATATAGATAATTACGCTGATAATTTATCTGAAGACGCAAATTTTGAAGACAATATTAAAACCGCAATCAACACGGTTCGCGAAAAAATACCTGCTTTTGCAACGTTTCTTGCAATTCTCCCGCCACTGATTGCCATCGTCCTTGCACTCATTACAAAAGAAGTTTATTCTTCACTTTTTATCGGTATTCTTGCAGGCGGATTGATTTATTCAAACTTTAATCTTGAAACGACAATGAACCATGTTTTCAAAGACGGATTTATAGATACCGTAGCAGATTCATACAATATCGGTATTATCATTTTCCTTGTGATTCTCGGTGCTTTGGTTGCCATGATGAACCAGACCGGCGGCAGTGCTGCTTTCGGCAGATGGACATCAAAACACATAAAATCAAGAATTGGCGCACAAATTGCCACGATCGCATTAGGTATTCTTATATTTGTAGATGATTATTTCAACTGTCTTACAGTTGGTTCAGTTATGAGACCCGTAACCGATAACAATAAAATCAGCAGAGAAAAACTTGCATATTTAATTGATGCAACAGCTGCTCCTATATGTATAATCGCTCCGATTTCTTCCTGGGCTGCTGCAGTTGCGGGATTTGCAAAAGGTGCCGGATCAACAAGCGGAATGTCTCTGTTTATTCAGGCAATCCCGTATAATTTCTATGCTCTTCTTACGATCGTAATGATGTTTTTTATTGCAATAAGTAATTTTGATTACGGTCCGATGAAGGGATATGAGCAAAAAGCAAAAGAAGGAACTTATTTTTCCGAAGGCGATGCATTTGCTGATAAAATGGAAGAAAAATACGGAACAAAAGGAAAAGTCATCGACCTTGTTATTCCCGTTGTTTTCCTTATCATTGCATGTGTTTTCGGAATGATTTATTCCGGCGGATTCTTTGATGCCGAAAGCGGAAATCATCTTAATTTTATCACATCATTCTCTGACAGTGACGCTTCGGTTGGACTTGTTTTCGGTTCTTTCATCACACTTATTTTCGCAGTAATTTATTTTATGTGCCGCAGAGTAATCAACTTTCAAGGTTGCATGAATGCTATTCCAGAAGGATTCAAAGCAATGGTTCCCGCAATTTTAATTCTCGTTTGTGCATGGACACTGAAAACCATGACAGACAGTCTCGGCGCAAAAGTATTTATTTCTCAGCTTATCGAAGGAAATGCAGCAACACTTCAATCATTCCTTCCTGCAATCATATTCCTAATTGCCGTCGGTCTTTCATTCTCGACAGGAACATCATGGGGAACATTCGGAATACTTATTCCGATCGTTCTTTCGGTATTCAGCGGTGCTGATGGAAATATCACAATTATCGCAGTTTCAGCATGTATGGCAGGGGCTGTTTGCGGAGACCACTGCTCCCCTATTTCAGACACAACCATTATGGCTTCCGCAGGCGCGCAATGTGATCATATCAAACATGTTTCGACCCAGTTACCTTATGCTTTAACTGTTGCCGCAGTTTCATTCGTAAGTTATTTAATCGCAGGATTCATAACAGAATGGTACATTTCCTTACCTATCGCAATAGTTCTAATGATAGCAACGCTCTTTGTTATTAAAACTGTTTTCAATAAAAAAGCC
>JAZQQT010000200.1:0-11482 GCA_045629205.1 Eubacteriales bacterium | reverse complement strand
CGTGAACGTTGGGGCAGCTGATATTGACCTCGATTATACCGACCTGGTCTTCTTTGTCGAGTTTTGCACAGGTCTCGGTGTATTCGTCGCAGGAACAGCCGCCGACGTTGGCGATAACGGGTTTATAAAAACATTTTTTGAGTTTGGGAAGCTCCTCGGAAATGACCTTTTCGACACCAGGATTCTGAAGCCCGACACTGTTTATCATACCGGCAGTGCATTCGGCGATACGCGGCGTGGGATTTCCGAAACGGGGTTCTGCGGTCGTTCCCTTGAAAGAAAACGAACCGAGTATGTTTATATCGTAAAGCTCGGCAAACTCATATCCGAAGCCGAATGTTCCGCTTGCCGGAACGACCGGATTATCGAGAGTGATACCGCAGAGATCTATTTTTGTGTCTGCCATAATATCTCCTCCTTTACGAGAACCGGGCCTTCTTTGCAGATACGTTTATTGCCGGTAACGGTTTTACAGGAACAGCCCATGCAGGCGCCGAATCCGCAGCCCATTCTTTCTTCAAAGCTGAACTGCCCCGACGTGACAGAGGCGTTATACACCGCTTTAAGCATCGGTTCGGGACCGCAGGTATAAAAATAAGTGTAATCGATATCTTTAATCGCGTCGGTGACGAAACCTTTAATGCCGTCCGACCCGTCCGCCGTGGTAACGTAAACGTCGGCGCCGAGCGCCCGGAATTCGTCTTTGTAAAAGACATCGTTTTTTGAATTGAATCCGAGAACAGCAACCGGTTTTTTGCCCTGAGCCGCAAGCTTTTTGCAGAGATTATAAAGCGGCGGAACGCCGACTCCCCCGCCCAGCAACAGAGGTCTTTCGCCGGAAAGCGAAAGATCGTAACCATTTCCGAGCCCGGAAAGGATATCAAATCCTGCCCCGATTTCAGCATCGGCGAGTTTTTCGGTTCCTTTTCCCACGACCTTGAAAATAAGTGTGAGCGATGTTTCGTCGTAATCGCAGACCGAAATGGGACGCCTGAGAAACAGTCCGTCGATTTTAATATTCACGAACTGCCCCGGTGCCGTAATCGCGGACGTATCGCCGTCAAGGACAACGCGATAGACATCAGAGGCTATCTTTTTATTGGAAATTACGGTAAAAATACTTTGTTTCATCAATTGTTCCCGATCATATCATTGAAATACAGAGTGTTGTTTCTTCAAGAACACCGAGCAATGCCCTTACAGTGTCGAGAGACGTGAAGAGATTGACGTTATTCTCCGTTGCGAGAAGACGGATGCGATGACCGTCTTTTTCGGCATAGTCGGAGTCGCCGATATTGCTTGTATTGATTATGTAAGAGATGTGCCCCTGACGGATCGCCTGAGGTATTTCATCGTTGTTTTCGCTGATTTTTCTGAGAATATGGGTTCTGATCCCGTTCTGTTTGAGAAACTCTCCGGTTCCATGGGTCGCCTGAATGTTAAAGCCGAGATTATAGAATCTTCTGATAAGAGGGAGCGCTTCTTCCTTGTCGGAATCGGCTATCGTCACGAATACGGTTCCGTAATTCTGCAGCTTCATACCGGATGCCTGAAGCGCCTTATACATCGCACGGTTTAAGGTGTCGTCGTATCCGATCGCTTCGCCGGTAGACTTCATTTCGGGAGAAAGATATGCATCGAGCCCGCGGATCTTACTGAATGAAAATACCGGGACTTTGACATACCAGCGTTTCTTTTCTTCGCTGTAGATATCGAATATTCCCTGTTCTTTGAGGCTCGTGCCGAGAATAACCTCCGTGGCAATATCGGCAAGAGAATAACCCGTTGATTTGGAAAGGAAAGGCACGGTTCTGGAAGAACGCGGATTGACTTCTATAATATATACGTTTTCGTTTTTATCAACGATAAACTGAATATTGTAAAGACCTCTGATACCGATGCTGAGACCGAGTTTTTTGGAATACTGAAGTATAGTGCCCTTAACTTTATCGGAAATACTGAATGGAGGATATACGCTGATGGAGTCGCCGCTGTGAATACCCGTTCTTTCGACAAGTTCCATAATTCCCGGAACAAAAACATTGGTGCCGTCGCAGATAGCATCAACTTCGACCTCCTTACCGGAGATGTATTTATCAACGAGCACGGGCTTATCTTCGTCAATTTCAACTGCGGTTTTGAGATAACGGCGAAGCTGCTCTTCATTTGCGACTATCTGCATCGCCCTACCTCCGAGAACGAAGCTCGGACGGACAAGAACGGGATAACCGATTTCTTCTGCGGCTTTTACGCCGTCTTCAATAGCGGTAACGGCTTTTCCCGGCGGCTGAGGAATACCGAGCTCCTCGAGTATTTTCTCGAAGGAATCCCTGTTTTCGGCCTTTTCGATAGCATCACAGTCTGTTCCGATAATCTTAACGCCGCGACGCATAAGAGGATGAGCGAGATTGATCGCGGTCTGACCGCCGAGTGAGGCGATAACGCCTTCGGGTTGTTCCATTTCGATAATATTCATCACGTCTTCGGCGGTGAGCGGCTCGAAATAGAGCTTATCGGCTGTGGTGTAGTCGGTGGAAACCGTTTCGGGGTTATTGTTTATGATAATGGCTTCGTAGCCTGATTTTTTTATCGTCTGAACAGCGTGAACGGTGGAGTAGTCGAATTCAACGCCCTGTCCGATTCTGATAGGACCGGCACCGAGAACAACGACCTTTTTCTTATCGGTAACGACAGATTCGTTTTTATCCGCAGTGTATGAGGAATAAAAATACGGAATATATGCACCGGTATGACAGGTATCTACCATACGGAAATTCGGACGAATGCCTTTCTTACGACGGAATTCATAAATGTCGATTTCTTTTTTATTCCAGAGTTTCGCGATATATTTATCCGAAAATCCCATTTTCTTTGCCGCAAGAAGAATTCTTTCGTCGTCCGGTTTTGTTTCGAGAACTATTTCCATATCAACGATACGTTTTACGGCATCGATAAACAGTGAAGTTATAAGTGTGACTTTGTGAATCTTTTCGACCGATACACCGTTGCGGAGAAGTTGGGCCACCGCAAAGATACCGTCGGCACGGAAATCTTTAAGATAATCAAAAATTTCTTCGTTGGACATATTTTCGAATTTTGCCATCCAAAGATGATCAACGCCGATCTCGAGAGATCTTACGGATTTAAGGAGAGATTCTTCAAGCGAAAGCCCTATACCCATAACTTCGCCGGTCGCTTTCATCTGCGTTCCGAGTTTATTTGTTGCATTTGCAAATTTATCGAACGGAAAACGCGGGAACTTGGCGATGGCGTAATCGAGTGAAGGTTCAAAAGAAGCGTTTGTATTGGCTATAGCGATTTCGTCGAGCGTCATGCCGGCAGCGATTTTCGCAGTTACTCTCGCAATCGGGTATCCGCTTGCCTTGGACGCAAGAGCGGACGATCTTGAAACGCGGGGATTGACTTCGATAAGGAAGTATTCGGAGTTTTCGGGATTGAGAGCAAACTGAACGTTGCAACCGCCTTCTATCTTCAGTTCTTTGATAATCTTAATCGCGCTGTCGTTGAGCATTTTGTAATCGTGCTCACTGAGTGACATAATGGGAGCGACGACAATGGAGTCGCCGGTGTGAACACCGACCGGGTCAACGTTTTCCATACCGCAGATAGTGATTGCCCTGTCGGTGGAATCGCGCATGACTTCGAATTCGATCTCCTTGTATCCGCGGACGCTCTTTTCGATAAGAACCTGATGAACCGGCGAAAGCGTAAAGGCATTGGTGCCGATTTCGATAAGATCTTCTTTACTATACGCAAAACCGCCGCCTGTTCCGCCGAGAGTGAAAGCGGGACGGAGAACCACGGGATAACCGATTTCTTCGGCTGCCCTTTCGGCCTCTTCAAGATTATATGTGATGATAGAAGGAATTACGGGTTCACCTATCGACTGACAGAGTTCCTTGAAAAGTTCTCTGTCCTCGGCTCTCTCGATACTCTCGCTCTTTGTTCCGAGAAGTTCGACGTTACATTCTTTGAGGATGCCCTTCTTTTCAAGCTGCATTGCGAGGTTAAGTCCTGTCTGACCGCCGATCCCCGGCAGAATACCGTCAGGTCTCTCGTGTCGGAGAATTCTTGCCACGTATTCGAGAGTGAGCGGCTCCATATAGACCTTATCGGCTATAGTGGTGTCGGTCATAATTGTAGCGGGATTGGAATTAACAAGGACAACTTCGTATCCCTCCTCACGCAGAGCAAGGCAAGCCTGAGTGCCCGCATAGTCGAATTCGGCTGCCTGACCGATTACGATAGGTCCGGATCCGATAATGAGTATTTTCTTTAAATCTGTTCTTTTTGGCATATTATATCTCCGAAAAAATAAAATCTGATTATAAATTTTGTTTTTTGTAAACCGTTTTTCCGTTTACCGCAGTGAGAATACATTCTCCGCTGACTTCACAGCCCTCAAACGGAGTGGCTCTGCCCTTTGATAAAAACTTATCGGGATCTATCCGATAGGTCTTTGAAAGATCCCAGACGCAGAAGCTGTCGGGTGAAACGGGAAGCGAAAAGCGTTTTGCGGGGTTTGTGCTCATCAGGTCAAACAATTTTACAAGCGTGATATATCCTGTTTTTACAAGATACGTATAGAGAAGCGGGAATGCGGTCTCAAGGCCCACGATGCCCATGCTGCTGCCGGCAAGCCCCTTACTTTTTTCCTCCGCCGAATGGGGGGCGTGGTCGGTGGCTATCATGTCTACCGTTCCGTCGGCTATACCTTCGAGAAGAGCCTCGCGGTCGGCTTTTGAGCGTATCGGAGGATTCATTTTGAATCGTCCTTCGTTACGGAGCATCGAATCGTCGAGCAACAGGTAATGAGGTCCGGTCTCGCAGGTCACGTCGATGCCGCTTTTCTTTGCCTGCCGTATGATTTCAACGCTTTCTTTTGTCGAAATATGGCAGACGTGATACGGGCATCCGGTTTCGGCGGCAAGACGAACGTCACGCTCTATCTGACGCCACTCACTCTCGCTGCTTATTCCCTTTAAGCCATGGGTTTTTGCATATTCGCCGTCGTGAATACATCCGCCGTTGAGCAATGAATTGTCTTCGCAGTGAGCGACGATCATTTTGCCGAGTGATTTTGCCCTGAGCATAGCTTTACGCATCAGCCCGGCGCTCTGAACACCCCTGCCGTCGTCCGAAAAAGCGACGACGTAAGGCGCAAGCGCATCCATATCGGAAAGCTCCTCGCCGTTTTGCCCTTTTGTGATCGTTCCGTAAGGGATCACGTTTACCGAAGAACCTTTTTTTATTAAATCAAGCTCAATCCCGAGCCCCGCAAGACAATCGGGAGCTGGTGACAGATTGGGCATGGTGCAAACCGTGACGTATCCGCCGCGGGCGGCTGCCGACGAACCGCTTGAAATCGTTTCTTTATATGAAAAACCCGGCTCGCGGAAATGAACATGAACATCCGTGAAACCGGAAAAAACGGCAATATCAGAACGGGAAATGATTTCGGCTGAAAAGCCGAATTCTTTTTTTAACAACGTATCGACTGTTTCTTTGCAGACATTGCCGAAAACGGTCACGGTAATCATCTCCCCAAAAAAAATATCTGTCGATACCGACAGACTGATTACGCACCGCAACAAACGGGCACAACAGTCCCGGATGCAGCTATTATCATCTTGCCGATATCTCGTATCGGATTAAAGAATCTTTTCTGTAATATATAATACTACAATCCGGAAATGTTGTCAAGTGAAAAGAATAAATAAAATGAAACAATATATCAAATTTATTCGAACGGGATTATTTATTTTCCTGCTCCTGCGGTTTGCGGATTGTCCAGACAGCCGAGATTACGGCAGGAGTGGAAACAAGGGTTATGACCGTTTCGGGAATCGAGAACCATGCGTTATAGAACAGCGAATAAGACCACATGCCGAGATTGTTGACAACGTCGTTCCACTGCCCTTCTTTGGTGATGGAATACCACACAACGGCTCCGGCGACAACGTGGCAGGCGTATTTTATGAGCATAACGACAAATGTCCCGCCGAGCACGGCGATTATTCCCGGCTTTTTATTGCGGTCGTGCACGAATATTCCGGCAAGGCCGATAACGGTAAAGGGCAGGATATAATCAAATAAAGCGCAGAGGAGCATTCCCTTCGCGTCGGGGATATACGAAAAGTTTGCCAACCCGAAAAGAAGCTGGAGCGAGCTGTGCACAAAAGCCGAAGCAAGCCCCGGACCGACGCCGTGCATACATGAAATAAGGATAAGCGGCGCCATAGAACACAGTGTAACCGATCCGCCGAGCGGCGCATGATATATTGTGATAAATGACAGAACTGTCGACAACGCGACCATGACCGCACATTCGACAAGTATTTTTAATTTTTCGTTTTTCATAAATCCTCCTATAAAAAAAAGTCTTCGCAAAAAGGCGAAGACAAAAAAATTTACATATCCCTTCGCCGGCATTATCCGAACAGGTTCAACGGGTTTGTGCAACACATCTCAGCAAAAAAGCACCCCGGTTATTATTAAATTAAAATATTAAACAAAAAAATCAGACAAACAAACCGCCGACGATGAAAACCATTCCGATAACGGCAAAGGTCAAGGCTACCCACGCCAAAGATTCTCCTCCGGATATCTCACGTTCGATAACGGCATCGACAGGATTTTCGTCATTGTAAAACACGGATTCGGTATCGCCGATTTTTTTGCCGTGATACGACTGCGCCGACATATGTTCGACAGACGTAACCGAGTAATCAAGACCGTTGACACGATACTCAAAAACGGCGGAATAAGATATTTCGGCGTTAAGCGTAGAGGTATCGACTCTGCGAACGAAATCAACAAGCTTGCCGTAAACCATAGCATGATCTTTAAACCGAAGTCTGGCTTTTTTTTCGCGTGCTGAAACAACAAAAGCGATTATAACACCGATGAGCGAAAAAACAGCGCCGGTAAATACAATCCACCAACTCGGATTTACAACGTCCACGACAACCTCCGTAATGATTATTTCGGTTGAGTGTATTATATCACGGATAATCATTAAATGCAAGATATTTTTTGACGGAAACAAATAAACATATCGTCCGATCGTTTCATTTTTTCAGACGAATTATTGACTTTGCGGTCAAATTATAGTATAACATTGTCGTTTATAAACACAAAAGGAGATAACATTATGTTTGAAGGCAGAAAATTAGATCACATCGGAGTTCAGGTCGCAAATTCCGAAGAATACGCAAAGTTTTATATTGAAAAGTTGGGATTTACCCTTAAAGGAAAATTCAAGAGCTCCCGAGGAGATTTTTACACATGGTTCGTTACAAACGGCGAAGTAACATATGAGGTCTCGCAGAACGCAAACGTTCCGGCAGATACACTTTCCGGCGTTAATCACATAGCAATCGTTTCTCCGGACATCGAAGCGGACTACGCATACTGCGTTGAGAACGGATTTACAATCGCAACAAAAGGTATCGAGGCAATTCCCTCCAGATGGGAACGCGGCTGCCGTTACTTTAAAATCGTTGCCCCCAACGGCGACCAGATAGAATTCAATCAGGACCTGTAAAAAGCCGGAGCAGGCAAAATGCCGTCTGCCGACTTATAATCAAAAAAACACCACATCAGTCATTACAAAAGCCGCAGAAAATTCTGCGGCTTTATCTGACGGTCAAAAAAAGAATCGGAGCTGTTACACCCCGATCCACGATATTTTAAATGTTATTTTTCCGCATCGTCTTTATATGACAATAATCGTCTGATATCCGTTTTAATTATCGGTAAGTCAGCTTGTTACGGAAGCTGATATCCCGCAGCCAGATATATTTTATACCAATCTTCGGCAGACAGAGTAATATCCGCCGCTTTTGATATTTCCTTAACTCTCTCCGCGTTAGTGGTTCCTACAATGGGCTGCATCTTTTCCGGAAGACGAAGCAACCACGCAACGGCAAGTCCGGTTTCCGTAATACCGTATTTTTCCGCAATCTCATTCATTACTGACCTCACCGAAGAATACGCGTCGTCACCAAGGAATGCTCCGTCCATGAAACCGTGCTGAAGCGGAGACCACGGCTGAACAGTTATATTGTTAATGCGGCAGTAATCACGGAGATAACCGTCTCTGACCTGAGCATCATTATTTATCATATTGACATTCGCTCCGCTGCTGATCATATACGCGTGCGGAATGCTGAGCTGCAGCTGATTTATCGCAAGTTTCTGCTTTACCGCGGTTTTAAGAAGTTCGATCTGTGCAGGATTATGATTCGAGACACCGAACACACCTACTTTACCGCTTGATTCCAATTCATCAAATGCAGCCGCTACCTGTTCGGGCTCCATTAATAAATCGGGACGGTGCAGAAGCAAAACATCGATATGCTCAACGCCGAGACGACTGAGAGAACCGTTCACGCTCTCGATGATATGCTCTTTTGAAAAGTCATACATATCTTTGCGTATGCCGCATTTTGTCTGAATTATTATTCTGTCCCGAAGCGTCGGATTACGTTTAAGGACACCGCCGAAGACCTCTTCGCATTGACCGCCGCAATAGATATCGGAGTGATCAAAAAAATTTATTCCGCACTCGACCGCATTCATTATATGTCTGTCCGCATCACCGGCGTTCATACCTCCGATACGCATGCATCCGAGAGCAACACGCGACATCTCCCGATCTCCCAAAAAGCCCTTAAAATATTTCATATACTTCTCCTTTCGGTAAATCAATCCAATCTGAATTTATCGTTTCTTTAATACTATTTAAGATTTATTATACAAAGACCCACAAGACAGATAACGATGCCTATTACGGTATTCCATGAAATCGTTTCTTTATATAAAAAAGCGCCGACAAAAATCAGAATAACGGCAAGAATCGAGCTCTGCACCGTGGATGCGGTGCTGACATTCCATCCTGCTTTATAGGCGTAAAGAAAACCGACTTCGAGCCCGACAATGACAATACCGAGTGCAAAGGGCGCCCAGTTGAGCTTGCGATACTCAGACAGCAGGCTGCCGCCGCGATTGAGAACAAAATAGAGAATCCCGCATGCGACCGCGCCGACGAGATATGTGACCGTAAGCGAAGCCAACGGATTTATATCATCGGATACGGATTTTGAGCAAATATGATAGACGACGTTTGACAATATGACCAATGCGATCGGCCAGATATAATTGAACATATTATGTTCCTCCTCGATTATATTCGGCCTGACTGTCGGTAGGTGCCCACCCGTTTTATTATGCAAATAAAATATGTCGTGATGTTTTTACAGAAAAACATATTTAGCGATAAACGCGAGTGCGAGAAGATAGAGGAAAATGCTTGTTTTTTTACCCTTGCCCGTTACAAGAGCGAGAAGAACGTAGGAAATGATGCCGACACCGATACCGTCGGAAATACTGTAGGAGAATGCCATTGCGGCAACACAGAGGAGCGGCGGGACGTATTCGGTCACATCGTTAAACTCCAGTTTTGTAATAACTTTGAGCATTAAAAAGCCGACGTAAATCAACGCGGGCGCCGTTGCGAAGGACGGAATGACGATAAAAATCGGATAAAGGAAAATGCTTATGAGGAACATAAAGCCCGTTACGATTGCGGTAAGACCCGTTCTGCCGCCGACAGCAACACCTGCCGAGCTCTCGACGAATGTGGTCGTTGTGGATGTGCCGAAAAAAGCGCCGACGGAAGTAGCTATTGCATCAGAGAGGAATGCTCCCTTTGCCTTGGGCAGACTGCCGTTTTCGTCGAGGAGACCGCTGTCGTTTGAAACACCGATAAGAGTGCCCATGGTATCGAACATATCCATATAAAGAAAGGTAAAAGTAATAACGATCAAGTCGATAAAATTAAAGCTCATACCCTTGAAATCGAAGCAGGCACCGATATTTGCGCCGATCGCTCCGAGAGAGAAGCTGCCGAAATCGGGAATGAGAGAAGCAATTCCGGTATCTCCGCCGACCTGCAAAAGCCCCGTGAGCTGACATATAATGCCGATGCCCCATGTTGCGATAATGCCGATGAGAACGGCGCCCTTAACTCCCCTGTAAGCAAGGAAACAAATAATGAGCAATCCGATAACGGCAAGCAATGCAGTGAGACCCGTGGTTGACCATGTTGAATTAAAATCGACAAGAGAAACAAGAGTGGAATCGTTTGGAACGATCAGACCCGCACCCTGAAATCCGATAAATACTATAAACAATCCGATACCTGCGGAAATGCCGTTTTTGAGAGATGAGGGAACCGATTTTACCATCGCTTCACGGAAGCCCGTTACCGACAGAAAAATAAAAATCAGACCTTCGATAAACACGGCAAGAAGGGCGAATTTGTAGCTATACCCCATACCGATGCAGACGTTGTAGGCAAAATAGGCATTAAGCCCGAGCCCCGGAGCAAGAGCAAACGGATAGTTTGTCATAAAGCCCATAAGCAGACAACCGATAAAGGAAGCTATTGCCGTTGCAAACAGAACGGCTGACTTGTCCATACCTGATGCCGACAGGATGTCGGGGTTTACCGCCAGAATATATGCCATTGTGATAAAAGTGGTAAGACCTGCCAATAACTCGGTTTTAACATTTGTTTTGTTTTTTTTAAGATGAAAAAGTTTTTCAAGCATATATTTACCTCAGAAAAAAATATATAGAAATTATACTACATTTATACATTTTTAGCAAGAGAAAAAAAACGGACAGGCAAAACTGTCCGTAAATTTTATATCGTTTTAGAAAAGTCCGGAGATTCTGCCGTTTTCGTCGACGTCGATTTTTTCGGCGGCGGGAACCTTGGGAAGACCCGGCATCGTCATGATATCACCGGTAAGAGCGACTATAAAGCCTGCGCCTGCCGAAACCTTGAGGTTGCGGACGGTAATCTCGAAATCCTCGGGAGCGCCGAGTTTGAGAGGATCGTCGGAGAAACTATACTGAGTTTTCGCAATGCAGACCGGCATCTTGCCGCAGCCCATTTTTTCGAGCTGTTCAAGCTGTTTGCGGGCATTGAGTGTAAGCACCGCGCCTTTGCCGCCGTAAATTTTCTTTGCAACGGCATTGAGTTTTTCCTCGATGCTCATATCATCGGTATAAGAGAATGTGAAGTCACCTTTTTCTTCGTTACAGAGACGGACAACTTCTTCGGCGAGAGCGATACCGCCCTTGCCGCCCTCCGCCCAAACTGTGGAGAGACGGACATTTACGCCGAGTTCTTTACATTTCGCGATGATGAATTCGACTTCTTTATCCGTATCGGTCGGGAAACGGTTGACAGCGACGACACAGGGAAGTTTATAAACATTCTTGATATTGGAAACGTGACGAAGAAGATTGGGTATTCCCTTTTCAAGGGCAGCAAGGTCCTCTGTCGCCAGCTGTTTTTTATCAAGGCCGCCGTGCATTTTGAGCGCGCGGACGGTTGCGACGACAACAACTGCATCAGGTGTCAGACCCGCCATACGACATTTGATAT
>JAZQQT010000199.1:0-18359 GCA_045629205.1 Eubacteriales bacterium | reverse complement strand
GACCGCTTGGCCTCCGACTTCATAGATATAGTTATGCCCTATGTGTACTCAATCCGGCTTCGTACGGCGCTCGGAAGATTTTCAGTCTCTTGCGAGATCCTGCTCTGCTTGCACGGTTAAAAGTCGTATTGACTTGTATTTAGTTTTTTTGTTTTTTATCTTTCAAAAAGATCGCAATGCTTTTTGAAAAACTCATAATATATTCTTGTATTTTCAAGTTCCCACCAATTTTGAATTGCAACCGGAACTGTATCCAAGTTATATATTCTTGCATTTTTAATAGCCAGCAAAAATGGCGAGTGTGTGGCTATGATGAATTGACATCCGCAATAATGGCCCATTTCTTCCAGCATATTTACTAATTCTATTTGCATTTTCGGTGACATGCTGTTTTCGGGTTCGTCCAGGCAATAAAGTGTATCGTTTTTCAGCTTGGCTTCAAAATAGTGCAACGCTGTTTCACCATTGCTGTTCAACTGAACTTCCTCGCCAGCTGTCCGCCTAATAAACTGCCTTCGACTGACCGACTTGTTTCTTGCGAGGACCTGCATTCTCAGAGCTTCATAATCGTCCAGACTGTTTAACCTTATGGATTCACCGAATTTCAGATTAGCCCATTCCTCTCTGGCACTTTCTTTGTTTTCGCTTATCTCGTTGTTGTTTGTTCTTACAGTGAGCATATAGTCAAAAATATCATCGCTCGTAATGATACGACTCCCGTTGGGAATTCGATACCTAAATCCTTCATCATCGAATCCAAGTTCATACTCACAGTTCTCAACATAAGAAGAAAACATTTCTCCAGAATTAAACGGAGCAATTCTGTTTAATTCAAGCTTTTGCGCTATCAAATTTAATAAGGTGCTTTTACCTGATCCGTTTCCTCCATAGAAAATGGTTGTCTTGGCAAAATTGACTTCTCGTAAATCCTTTGACGAAAAAAGACCGCAAGGGTACGGATTATCAACATATCCATATTTTCCCCCATTATCCGCCGCTTTTGCGTGAAGCAGATCTCTCTCTTTTTCTATTGGAAGGATAAACCTTTCTAAATACATTAGTTAGTCACCTCGATTGCCTTTTTCGTTTTTTCTCAACTATTGCCGATGACGGAACATTCTTTGCATTCTTCATGCTTTTATCCGAACATGTGATAATGTTAAAGACCAATGTTATCAATGCTATATAAAATGGGTTAAGTATATTAAATAAGCGAGTATTTTCAGCCAATACGGTAACGTTAAAATAATAAACTCACTGTCATCAAATAAAGCCATAATAAATAAGCACAGCTAATACGCAACTGATAATGCATAAGTAATTGTCTTTATGATGTTTTTTATCTTCATGTAGCCTCCATTAATACCTTTTAAGTTTTTTTGTATTGTATGCGGAACACTTTTTAATGTTGCTTTTTTGTTAATTCTCAAATATCAATAACAAATTGTATATGAGATTTAAAAAATTACAATTCAATTACTCGGCATAAATTCGGTTAAAATCAGCCGTTATCTATTAAACTGTTTATGTAATTATACACCATCAAATCATTAAAATCAATATCTGGATTAATTTGCTTCAATTCTCGATACAATACATTTGCGTAATCATAATACAGCAATGCATACTCTATCCTCTCGGCAAGAAACTCTTCATATTCTATATAATTAATCCCGTTTGCTTTTAATAATTCACTGAGTTTTTCATCAGAAACTTTTTCTCCATCTAAACTGACACCTTTATTGTTTCTATAATTAGAAAGTAAGTGATTTACTTCGGCAGAAGAAACAAATAATCCTCTGCTTTTAGCATCATTGATTAACATTTTCCTTTGACATACATAATCAATTGCTTCTTCATCAGAAATTGTATTCTCATCTATCTCTATTAATTTAGAATATTGCAACTCCAATTTTGCAAAGTCGATTTCTTTATCTGAAACTGTAATATTCCCTTTACAATAGATTGTTTTAGGAGTCCTATCCCTATATTCGGCAATTTTTTCACAAAGTTTGTCATCTAGTGTCACAGAATGATTTTTCCTGATATTTGATGTATGATACAGAAAAAATGCTGCAATAAAAACTGCTATTACGGCAACAATAATTATGCCGATGATAACTTTTTTCTTCATTTATAATATCTCCTTTTAATAAGTTAGTTGTATTTAATCGAAAAGAAATACTTTTTTTATATCGCTATCTTATTTCACTTTTTTATTAATTAATCAGAAGTTTTTTCTCCTTGCTACGGCAGCCGTTCTGAAAGCAGTTGGATTTAAGCCAATGCTTTCTTCAAATTTCCGGCTGAAATGCTGTGTAGTTTTAAAACCGCTTCTTGAAGCAATTTCTTTAATCGGTAAATTCGTAAACTCAAGGAATTTCTTTGCCACAATAATTCTGTAATACCAAACGTATTCCATCGGCGTCATTTCCAATTCATTTTTGAATAACAGTGTTAAAGACGAATAACTTAATGAAATTGCGTTTGCAATATTACTAACAGTAACGACATCACTGTAATTGTTTTCTATATAAATTACTGCGTTCCTCAGATGAGGGTTTTGAATCTTATTCGCATTTCCTGCAGAATAATTTTGTTCGACCAAACCGTACACTCTTTCTAAAACCAACATCATTTCCATAAAATATGATCTGCTTCTGCAAGACCAATACCAGTCCGGTTGTTCTTTCAGCTCTTTTTCAAGCACAGAGAACAATCTCTGAATATTCTTTATACTTTCATCAAACATCGGAAAGACATATCTGCTTCTATCGGTAAACGGCTTCATCAGAAACATATCATGTATGAGAGCGATTTGGTCATAGTTACAACTATGAATTTGAGAAAAAGTCATATTGACATTTAAAAATACCGGTTCGAAATATACGGAATCACATTTCACTTCGTTTTTTCTCAACAATTTCGGAGAATTAGATTCGTCAAAGCATAAAAAGCAAGGTCCTATAGCTTCGAACGACAAATCGCCTACTTTAAACTTTACAGTTCCTTCATAAATTATTGTCAAAAGAAAGCACGAATCTTTTATATCAAGATTTTTTAATGTATCGTTTTTTACACACTGAACCGGAATAATCCTACCTGCATCAAAGTTGCGCCCGAAAGTTTGCGGTTTCATTTCAATCACCTTCCAATTATCGAAAAACATCCCACACATAAAAATTATAATATAGATTTACTTATTTAGCAATAAAGATGAGATAAAACAATAATCACAGATAACATTTTGATATTTTTAGATACAAGTCCGGTTATGTAGTAATGGCTGTCTTTGCCCCATTCTGATGAACCGATAATGATATAATGATTTTTTAAATCAATCTGCATAATATAATTTGTAAAAGTAAAAACATATGCATTTTTTAAATTCTCTTTGAACAACTTTTTTCATTTGTTTAAATAAATAAATAAATTGCTTTTTATTGAACAATAACCAATTATATATAAACAAAATATTGAGCTTACAAAATTCGGGTAATAAAATAATGTGGTTATCGATGAAAAGCGACAGCCACATTATTTTTTTTTGTTATATTCACCTATAACGACTGCCGTTTGTTTCGGCAGTTATGATTATTCTTCGTTAAGTTCTTCCCTTATTCTTTTTTCGTATTCTTCGCGTTCCTTGTTTTTTTTATCAACTGATTTTTTTGTAGATACGATTACTATTATTGCAATTACTGCAAAAAGGACCGGAATAGCCCAAAGATAATACGGTACCGCGGTTTCTCCTGCAATTTTGATTACCGGTGTCATTGCTCTGCCGATTCCTGCTTGAATACCGTTTCGAGTCCTCTGACGTCATACATGTTTACAACGGTCTCGTTAAACTTGCAATATTCAAGATCTGCGCCTGCAAATGCGAGATCCCATGTCGTGCAAAGAGTTTCGAATTGCGGAGAGGCAAGCGTATTGTAGATTGTGGTTTCTTTTGACTTGAAATAATCGTTAGACTCGCTGGCATCGTATCTTTTTATGATCCAGTATTCTTTATCAAGTTCAATGAGAGTATATTCTCCGATTTCCAAAGTGAAAACAGCATCGGCTACTTTAGTGTCGAGAGAATAACCGTAGTAATTATACACAGTTTCGTCAAAAATACCGTTTTTATTGGTTATAAGACCATTTTCAGTGTTTTCTGTGTTTTGCGCTTCATAATTTTCCCATGTTTCGTCTGTTGCGTCGGGATAATTCTCTCTCTTATAATAATCTTCGGAGTATATCGGAATCAGTCTTTCAAACGACTGTCCTTCATCCAGTAATGCTTTTGCTTCTTTTACTTTTTCATATTTTTTCAAAAGATCTTCTGTTCCGAGTGTGGTTCCGTCGGAATTTGTTTTGTAAAATACCAGGTACTTGAATCTGCGGTAGTTTTCGGTGAAGTATTTTCTCATTTCTGTATCGCTGATTTCGTTTTCTCCGCCCGCACCGAAATAATAATTCATAAGCTTTTGTTCTTTGTAGTTTATTCCCACCAGTAGATTTTTGAATTCGTCCTCCGACAATCCGAGCTTCTGTCTGATGGCTGTGAAATCAAGCGTTTTGTAATTGCTTTTGTAATACTCAAAAGCATCGTTTATTTCTTTTGTCTCTTCTTCTGTCATCGAAAGTCCGAGTTCTGCAAATTTCTTATCGAGAACGATATATCTTATATATTGTTGTTTGATTTCTTTATTTATGTTTTCGTAAAGCTTCGTTCCGTTTTCGTCAACTTCCTTGTTGAGGATGTCGGTCAAATTCTGCTGATAATAGTATGTCAGCATCTGATCGTAATAATCATGCAGATACTGTGCGTAAAATGCAAACGGACCTGCTGCGTATTTATCACCGTTATTCGTCATTATATACGAAGTATCGGCGCAGCCGCATATCATCGAAAGGATAATTGCGCATAATATTAAGATTGACAATGCTTTTTTCATTTTTTTTCTCCATTACTCTGATTTTATAGTATAGAAAGCAGTTCTTTTGTTTCTTTAAGAATATCATCGGAACATTTATGCGTAAGATACGGCGTGGCTCCGGGACTGTAAAAAACGGTTCTCGGCGGAAAATGCGCCGTGATTTCTCCGATTTTTTTCATGTCTGGCTCGCTCTTGAAATACAAGACGACGGCATCGTTTTTTTGTATCATTGACGTTATGCCTTTTGTCGATGCCGTGGCTCTTATCAGTGAAATGTCAAGCAAAGAAACGGTTTCTTTTGGCGGATCTCCGAATCGGTCGATAAGCTCATCAAGTACATCTGAATAATCGTCTTCGTTTTCAATAGAAGAAACAAGCTTATAAATTTCTATTCTTCTGTCGCTGTCCGCAATGTATTTTTCAGGGATGTGCGCGGTAATTTTAAGCTCTATTTTGCAGTTTGTTGCGGCAGGAACATTGTTTTTCTTTTCGTTGACTGCGTGTTCGAGCATTTCCATATACATGTTGTATCCGACGGCCATCATATGACCGCTTTGCTCGCCACCGAGGATATTTCCGGAACCCCTTATTTCCATATCTCTCATGGCAATTTTCAGTCCGGAACCGAATTCCGTGAACTCACGCACTGCCATCAGTCGTTTATAAGCGTCTTCGGAAAGATTTTTGTTCTTTTTATAAAAGAAATATGCATATGCGCGTCTGTCGGTTCTTCCTACGCGTCCTCTTATTTGATGAAGCTGTGATAAACCGAGTCTGTCTGCGTCGTCTACTATCAAGGTATTGCAGTTCGGAACATCCACACCTGTTTCAACAATGGTGGTGCAAACCAGAACGTCGATTTCGTGTTCGACAAGTGCCATCCATGCGTCGTTCAGTTCTTCTCTGCTCATCTTCCCGTGAGCAACGCCTACCCGGACTCCGGTTGCGGTCTCTACTGCGTTTGCTGTTTTATATATTGTTTCTATATTATTATGCAGATAAAAACACTGTCCGCCGCGGTATACTTCCTTTTTTATGGCGTCGGCAATGATTCCCATGTCGCTTTCTGCTACATAAGTGGTAACGGGAAATCTGTTTTGCGGGGCTTCGTTAAGAATCGAAATATCACGGATTCCCGAAAGTGACATATTGAGCGTTCTCGGGATCGGAGTCGCCGAAAGTGTCAGGACGTCTGCTCCCTTGTTCATTTCTTTCAGCGTTTCTTTGTGGGCCACACCGAAACGTTGTTCCTCGTCTATTACTATAAGCCCGAGATCCTTGAATGTTATGTCTTTAGAAAACAGCCTGTGAGTTCCGACGATAACGTCCGTTTTGCCTTGTTTCAGTAAAGAAAGCGATTTCTCCTGTTGCTTTGCGGTGTTTTTGCCTGAAATAACATCAACGTTTATCGGATAATTTCCGAATCTGTCTTTCATCGTCCGGAAATGCTGATTTGCGAGAATCGTTGTCGGAACGACAATCGCGGCCTGCTTTCCGTCCATTACACATTTGAAAACAGCTCTTAACGCAACTTCGGTTTTTCCGAATCCGACATCTCCGCATAGAAGTCTGTCCATCGGACGTATACTTTCCATGTCCTTTTTTATATCGCTTGTTGCCCGTAGCTGGTCTTCTGTTTCTTCAAATGGGAAAGACGCTTCAAAGTCACGCTGCCATTCTGTATCCGGTGAAAACGCAAATCCCTGCATTTTCAGTCTTGCGCCGTATAGAGCAATGAGTTTGTCCGCGATATCATTTACGGCTGTTTTGACTCTTGCTTTTGTCTTTTTCCAGTCGGTGCCGTTAAGTGCGGATACTTTGATGCCTGTTTTATTGTCTCCGCCGTTATTGTATTTTGAAATAGTGTTAAGCTGCTCACATGGAATATATACGGTATCAGTGCCTTTATATTGGATTTTGATATAGTCCTTTACGACGCCGTGTGAATCAACCTGGTGGATGCCGTCATATATACCTATTCCGTAATCATCGTGAACAACGTAATCTCCGATTTGTATATCGGAAAAACTTTGTATAAAATCGCCTTTTTTGTATTTGCTGCGTCTGATTTTTCTTGCTGCGGTCTTTTGCCTGAAATTGAAAAGCGCTTTCTTTTCTTCGGGAAGAATAAAACCAAAAGGAATATTACCTGTTTCATATTCGATCGGAATACCGGCAAACTCCGATATTAATCTTTGCTGATGATCCTTGTCGGTTGCGGCAATGCAGATCTGATAACCTTTGTCGGCGTATTTTCCCACTTCCTTTGTGATTTCTGCCATCGGAATCAGATCGGGGCTTAATATGCGGAACTCGGTTACGGTTTTGATTCCCGTATCGGAAATATCAAAAGGCATACCGCAGAGATGAATGGCATTCATCAATCTGTCGATTATAGCGTCTGCTTTAAAACAGTAATCCTTCCCCGGGACAAATGCATATCCTTCACTCGACAGCTTCAGAATATCTTCGGTGATTCTGAATTCTGCGGCTCTTACGGCATCCGAACATTTTCTGTAATCCCATACGACGAACAAATCGTCCTGTGTAATATAATCCAGTATGCATGCGGGATTTTTGTATTGCAGAGGCAGATATCTTCCGTGAACCGGAATGTTTCCGCTTTCCACGGTTTTCATGTCGTTTTCCGTATGTTTGTCTTGTTTGAGCGTTTTTAAAAAATCCGAAATCGTTTTGAGAGCATCATAACTGTTTTCTTTTGCCGGGGTGATGATAAGCGAATCCTTTTTTTCGCTTCTTCTTTGCGTGAGAACGTCAAAGACAGATATACTGTCGGTTTCGTTGCCGAAAAATTCGATTCTGTATGGGTTTTCTTCGGAAGGAGGGAATACGTCGAGTATGCCGCCTCTTATCGAAAACTGTCCGGGACCTGAAATAGTGAAAAATCTTTCGTATCCGATATCGATAAGTCTGTCGGCAATCGTGTCAAAATCGGTTTCTTCGCCTACTGTTAATTTTATTGATGCCGATTCCGATATACGCGGGACAAAACCGCACAAGGCTCCCGCCGGAATAATGATAAAGTCTTTATTGTGTTTGCGGATTTCGGTAAGCGTTTCGATTCTCGTGTTGTCAACGAATCGGGATGAACTTTGAATGTCCCGGAAATTATAATCTTTTTCGGGGAAAAGGGCGGAGCCGTTGCCGACATCTGCAAAATAGTTCATCGCGTTGCTTGCTGTCAGTTCGTCGGGCACTACGATAAAAACTCTTTTTCCGAGGTTTTCCGCAAGTATTCTCGTGATGTATATTTTTTCGTCTTCAAGCCCGAATGCGGCAACGCTTTTTTGTGATTTTGCGGCGTTTTCGAGAATCTTGCAATTATCCGTATCCGCGAGCCATTGTAAATACGGTTTCATTCGGTTTCCGCCTTGTTGCAATCCGCCATCGCTTTTTCTATATCTCCGTCTATGATTGCGTAAACGGCGTTATATATTTTTTCAAAACGTTTTTCGATGGTTTCGGAATCTTCTTTTGAAAACGTTCCGAGAACCCAGTCTTTTAAATCGGAATCATCCTGCCTGTCGGATACTCCTATTTTTATTCTCGGGAATTCATTTGTTCCCAATGCTTCTATAATGCTTTTCAGTCCGTTATGTCCGCCTGCGCTGCCTTGTCTGCGAATGCGCAGCTTTCCTGTCGGAAGAGTGATATCGTCGTGTATTATAAGTATCTTCGATGCCGGAACATTATAGTAATCCGCTGCTTTTTGAACGGCAATGCCCGAAAGATTCATAAATGTCTGAGGCTTTAAATAAATGACTTTGCAGTCGTTTACGGTCTCGGTATTGTAAGTTGCCTGAAATTTGATCTTGTTTATTTTAATGTTTCTTTTTTTTGCAATATAATCCAACGCCATCCATCCTATGTTATGGCGTGTTTTTTCGTATTCTTTTCCCGGATTACCGAGTCCCACTACTAAAAAAGTATTCATATTTTACCTTTATATTTATTTATTCAATTATATCATATACTTTGATGCAATACAAGATAAATATGATATATGTTCGGTTTATTTTGCGTTTTTATTGACAAAACTTCCTGTCGGTGATAAACTCAGGGTATAAAATAAACAAAGTGTGGATTTATATGAATATTCAGGGAATACAAAAACTTACGCTTCTTGATTATCCGGGTAAAACATCATGCACTGTTTTTACGGGCGGATGTAATTTCAGGTGCCCTTTTTGCCATAATGCGTCGCTCGTCCTGAATCCTAACGAGAATAATCCTTTCTCCGACGATGTTTTTTTTGAATTTCTCGATTCACGAAAAAAACTTCTTGACGGCGTCAGTATTACCGGAGGGGAGCCGTTGCTGCAAAAAGATATAGCTGATTTCTGCGGCAAAGTCAAGGAACGCGGCTTTTCCGTCAAACTTGACACGAATGGATCTTTTCCCGATATTCTGTCGGGGCTGATTGCCGACGGTCTTGTTGACTATGTCGCTATGGATATCAAAAATTCATTTTCGTCTTATTGTAAAACCGTCGGCTTGTCTGAAATGGATTTCGATCCGCTCAAAAAAAGCATTTCCGTTCTTTTGAAATCCGGAATTGATTTTGAATTTCGAACTACCGTTGTAAAGGAGCTTCATTCGATTGATGATTTTTACGAGATCGCCGATATGATCAAAGGAGCTCCGAAATATTATCTTCAGTCATTCCGTCCTGCGGAGAATCAGATAGGTGCCGGACTTACCGAACCGAGCTATGCTTTTCTTCGTCAAGCTGCCGACTTGATGATTTCACAAGGTATTGATACTGAAATACGTGGAATCGATAATTAACTATATATTGTGTTTAATATACTGAAATATAAAAAAATATCCAATATTTAGTAGTTTTGGTATTGACATAAAAAACTCTTTATGATATAATTCCGTCAAAGTCTGTTTTGACGGAATTATTATTTACTTTAGGAGCATATAATGTACAGCGTAGTAAAAAGAGACGGCAAAGTGACGGAGTTTGACATCTCCAAAATAAGCACTGCCATTACAAAAGCGTTTGATTCGCTTCAGAAAAACTATAACCCCAATATAATCGATTTGCTTGCCCTTAAGGTTACGGCCGATTATGAACCTAAAATCAAAGATAACCTTATTAATGTCGAAGATATCCAGGACAGTGTCGAGACAGTTCTCGTTCAGTCCGGCTATTCCGATGTCGCAAAGGTCTATATTATTTATCGTAAACAGCGTGAGAAAATAAGAAATATGAAATCGACGATTCTCGATTATAAAGAGCTCGTTGACAGCTATGTTTACGGAACAGACTGGCGTGTAAAAGAAAATTCAACCGTGACCTATTCTGTCGGAGGACTTATCCTTCATAACTCCGGCAGTATTACGGCAAACTATTGGCTTAATGAAGTATACGACCACGATATAGCCGATGCTCATAAAAACTGTGATATCCATATTCACGATCTTTCAATGCTTACCGGTTATTGTGCTGGTTGGTCTCTTAAACAGTTGATTAAAGAAGGTCTCGGCGGAATCCCGGGTAAAATCAATTCTTCCCCTGCAAGCCATTTGGCAACTCTTTGCAATCAGATGGTAAATTTCCTCGGTATTATGCAGAATGAGTGGGCCGGTGCTCAGGCGTTTTCATCGTTTGATACATATCTTGCTCCTTTTATTAAGGTTGACAATCTTTCATATGAAGCCGTCAATAAATGTATAGAATCCTTCATTTACGGCGTCAATACTCCGTCCCGTTGGGGAACACAGGCTCCGTTCTCCAATATTACTCTCGACTGGGTCGTTCCCAAGGATATGGAAAATCTTCCGGCGATTGTCGGCGGCAAGGAAATGGATTTCACATACGGCGACTGCAAAAAAGAAATGGATATGATTAACAAGGCGTTTATCGAAATCATGATCGGCGGCGATGCAAACGGTCGTGGTTTCCAGTATCCTATACCAACCTATTCCATTACGCGTGATTTCGATTGGTCCGATACCGAAAATAACCGTTTATTGTTCGAAATGACCGCAAAATACGGCACACCTTATTTTTCAAATTATATCAACAGTGATATGGAACCCAGCGACGTCAGATCAATGTGCTGTCGTCTCCGTCTCGATCTTCGTGAACTCCGTAAAAAATCCGGCGGCTTCTTCGGCTCCGGCGAAAGCACCGGTTCTATCGGTGTCGTAACGATTAACCTTCCGCGTATCGCTTATCTTGCGGAAGATGAGGCTGATTTCTATAAACGCCTCGACAGAATGATGGATATCTCGGCTCGTTCTCTCAAGAGAAAGAGGGAAGTAATAACAAAACTTCTCGATGAGGGTTTGTATCCTTATACAAAGAGATATCTCGGAACCTTCGAAAACCACTTCTCAACGATCGGTCTTATCGGTATGAACGAAGTCGGTCTTAATGCAAAATGGCTCAGAGCAGACATTACTCATCCCGAAACGCAGCAATTCGCAAAAGACGTTCTCAATCATATGCGTGAGCGCCTTTCCGATTATCAGGAGCTTTACGGCGACCTTTATAATCTCGAAGCTACGCCTGCAGAGTCCACCACATACAGGCTTGCAAAACACGATAAAGAAAGATTCCCCGATATCATTACCGCTTCCCAAAACGACAATGTTCCTTACTATACAAACAGCTCTCATCTTCCTGTATCATATACGGATGATATTTTCTCCGCTCTCGATATTCAGGACGAACTGCAGACTCTTTATACGTCGGGAACCGTATTTCATGCGTTTATCGGTGAAAAGCTTCCCACATGGCAGTCCGCGGCATCGATCGTCAGAAAAATTGCCGAGAATTATCGTCTGCCTTATTATACGCTTTCTCCTACATATTCGGTATGTAAGAATCACGGTTATCTTATCGGTGAGCATTTCACCTGCCCGATTTGCGGTGAGAACACCGAAGTCTACAGCCGTATAACCGGTTATTACAGACCTGTTCAGAACTGGAACGAAGGAAAAGCTCAGGAATTTAAAGAACGCAAACTTTACGATATCGAACATTCCGTGCTTAAACCCAAAGATAACGCGGCTCAGTCCGCGGCACCCGTTGCCGAAAAGAAATCCGACAGCGTGCTTGAAGACGGATATTATATCTTCGCAACCAAAACATGTCCGAATTGCAAAATAGCATGTCAGCTTCTTGATAAGAATAACATCCCTTATCGTAAAATTATAGCTGATGAAAATCCAGATCTGTGTAGCGAATTCGGTATTCGTCAGGCTCCTACTCTTGTTCTTCTCAAGAACGGCGTTGCCGAATCTTTCGCAGGTGTTTCCGATATCAGAAAACATATCTTGCAGTAATCGGAGTTTGCAATGCCACAGTATGATATAATAGTTATCGGAGGCGGACCGGCAGGTCTGACTGCTGCCGTTTATGCTCTCCGCGCCGAGAAAAAGGTTCTTGTTATCGAAAAAGAAACTTTCGGCGGACAGATCACTTTTTCGCCGAAAGTTGAAAATATTCCGGGCTTTGCCGAAATATCGGGTATGGAATTTGCCGACAAATTAACCGAGCAGGCTCTCGGTCAGGGTGCCGAGTTTGAGATGTGTAAAGCCTTATCTGTCGAAGATTCGGCTGATGGTAAAATCGTTCATACGGATATCGGAGATTTTACAGCCGGAGCCGTAATAATTGCGGTCGGTTCAACTCACAGAATGCTCGGAATCGAAAAGGAAGAAGATTATATCGGTAACGGCATTTCTTTCTGCGCGGTATGCGACGGAGCTTTTTATAAAGGAAAAACCGTCGCTGTGATCGGCGGAGGCAACTCTGCGCTGCAGGAAGCAATACTTCTTTCCGATCAGGCGGCAAAGCTTTATGTCGTTCAGAATCTTCCGTATCTTACCGGCGAATCATCTATGGCTTCTCAGCTTTCTTCCAAAAGCAATGTCGAAATAATTACATCTGCTGTTGTCGATTCCATTATTGAGAACGGAAAATTTGAAGGGATCAGCATAAGGAATACCGATTCTGGTGAAAAACGTGATCTTATATTGGACGGAATGTTTATTGCCATAGGTCTTGTTCCTCAGAATAAACCGTTCGAAAATCTGATACTGCTTGATGATTACGGTTATGCTGTAAGCGATGAATCGTGCAGAACAAAAGTTGACGGAGTTTTTGTCGCGGGGGACTGCAGAAAAAAGAATATCCGTCAGGTTGCCACGGCGGCTTGCGACGGCGCTGTCGCTGCTCTTGCCGCTTGTGATTGGCTGTCAAAATAGATTATCAAAACAGGGATACGGATTCCGTATCCCTTAAAAATGCAGTAAGTTTGACATAATTGTTAAGCAAGTATTGCAAAAGTTCAACTTGGTTGCGTGGTGTCTTTTTTGACACATTTTTGTTTCATTTTTCGTATATATTTAAGACATAAATTTCTCGGAGTATATAATGAAAATTTCTTTTTCAACCCTTGCCTGTCCGGATTATTCTTGGCAGGATATATATTCAATGGCAAAAGACCTTGATTTTGACGGAATCGAAATCAGGGGGCTCGGAAGTGACATAGACGCAGTAAAAGCTCCTCCTTTTTCCGATGCGAAAATTGATAAAACAGTCGATACACTGAAAAAACTCGGTGTCGAGATCAGTTGTCTGTCGTCCGGTTGTGTTCTTAAAAATTTTGACAGAACGGATGATAATCTCTCCGAAATAGCCGAGTATATAAAACTTGCAAAAAAACTCAATTGCTGTTATATTCGTGTTCTTGCCGACGAAAATCCGATGCCGATTGACGATATAAACGATGATATGATGGCAGACGTTCTGTCCCGTGCTGCAGGTCTTCTTGAGGGGACGGGGATAATGCTTCTTGTCGAAACGAACGGCGTATACTGTGATACCGGTCGTCTTGCTGCTTTGCTTCGTTCTGTAAACAACCGTAATGTCGGCGCGCTTTGGGATATGCATCATCCATACAGATACGGTCACGAGTCGCCGTCCGAAACCATAGCTCATCTCGGCGAATATATACGTTACTGCCATGTAAAGGATTCCGTTTTCGAAGACGGAAAACTTGTCTATAAAATGCTCGGTGAAGGCGACCTGCCGGTTAAAGAAATGCTTGATGACCTTAATCAGATAGGTTATCTCGGATATGTTTCCCTTGAATGGGTAAAAAGATGGGCGTCAAATTTGTCCGATGCAGGTATAGTTTTTCCGCAGTTTGTTCATTTTATGTCGGCATACCGTCATAAACATAAGCACGGGCTTCAGCGCACATCCAGAACGGGTGAATATATTTGGCCCAAGGAACGCCTTATCGATTACACTTTTTCCGAATTACTCGATAGGGTTTGCGAAGAATTTCCGATGCAGTATGCGTTCAGATATACTGAATGTGATTATGTCAGGACTTATCCTGAATTTCGTGATGATGTCGATAAGTTTGCGAGAATGTTGCTTGCGATAGGTGTTAAAAAAGGCGATCATGTCGCTATTTGGGCAACAAACGTTCCTCAATGGTTCATTACCTTCTGGGCAACCGTTAAAATCGGAGCGGTTCTCGTAACTGTCAATACGGCATATAAGATTCACGAGGTCGAATATCTGCTGCGTCAGTCCGACACACATACGCTCGTAATGATAGATAAATATAAAGATACCGATTATACGGAAATTATCCGTCGTCTTTGTCCCGAGCTCGAAACCTCTGTTCCCGGTGAACTCAGATCCGCAAAACTTCCGCGTCTTAAAAATATCATTACCGTGGAATCACGCCGGAGTGGATGTTTTTGTTGGGAAGATGTTGACAGAATAGCCGAAACAGTCTCTGTGGAAACGGTTTACGAAATCGCAAAGACCGTCAAAAAACATGATGTATGCAATATGCAGTATACATCCGGAACGACAGGATTCCCCAAGGGCGTTATGCTTACTCATTATAATGTTGTCAATAACGGAAAAGCCATAGGCGACTGTATGGATTTATCCACAGAGGATAAACTTATGATTCAGGTTCCCATGTTCCATTGCTTCGGTATGGTCCTTGCCATGACTGCTTCGGTTACACACGGAACCACAATGTGTCCCATAACTGCGTTTTCGCCGCGAAAAGGTCTTGATTGTATAAACAGAGAAAAAATCACGGCTTTCCACGGTGTTCCCACAATGTTTATCGCAATGCTCGGGCATCCCGATTTCTCAAAAACGGATTTTTCACATATGCGCACAGGTATCATGGCGGGCAGTCCCTGTCCCATAAAGGTCATGGAAGATGTTGTGTCAAAGATGCATATGCCTGAAATATGTATTACCTACGGTCAGACGGAGGCGTCTCCTGCCTGCACCATGTCAAAAACATCCGATTCCATTGATGTCAGAGTTAATACCGTCGGCGCTCCGATTTTCGGTGTGGAATGCAGAATAGTGGACCCCGAAACAAATCAGCCGCTTCCCGATAATACAGACGGCGAGTTTGTCGCCCGCGGATATAATGTTATGAAAGGTTATTATAAAATGCCTACTGCAACTTCAGCGGTAATAGATCAGGACGGTTGGCTGCATACCGGTGACCTTGCCCGTAGGGTAGATGGCGGTTATTATAAGATAACCGGACGTATAAAAGATATGATTATCCGCGGCGGCGAGAATATTTATCCCAAGGAAATAGAAGATTTCATATATACTCATCCCAAGGTTCAGGACGTTCAGGTCATAGGTGTTCCGGATAAACAGTATGGCGAAGAAATTATGGCTTGCGTCATCGTTAAACCGAATGAAACGCTGACCGAAGAAGAACTCAGAACGTTCTGTATGGAAAATATAGCAAAACATAAGGTCCCCAAGTATTTTGATTTCGTTTCCGAGTTTCCGCAGAATGCGGCAGGAAAAATACTTAAATACAAAATGCGTGAGAATGCGGTTGAAAAACTCAATCTTCATGACGCGAATAAAATAGAGACTGCATAAATATTACGTCTGCCGGCAAAATATATGTTTGTCGGCAGACGTTGCTTTATTTTTTAACGGAAAATCCTTTTAAAAAAAGTGATGAATTCGTCAACTTATCTTTTGAAACGATGACCAGCCCGTGTGCTTCATCACCCAGCATGAAAAGATCCTCGTTGATTTTATAATTCATGGCGATGAGGACGTTTTTCGGTATTTTTATTTTTAAATCCGTATCGATTTTTACTGTGCCGAAAAAATGTTTGCCTTTTGGAGGAGGGATTATTGCAAGATCGTCGATATCGATTGTGACCATAAGTGCATCCATGGTCGTATCATATATTTCGGCAATTTTTTTGCATTGTTCAAGGGTGGCTTCCTGTTTTCCCGTTTCGATTTTCTGATATGTCTGTCTTGGTATTCCCATTTTTTCTGCGATTTCGGATTGCAGCAAATTGTGATATTTGCGTAATCTTATAAGATTCGTTGTAAAATTACTCATACCTGTCTCCCTGCTTTTTACATTGGATTATATCAAAAAAACAAAACAAAGTCAAGCGGGAAATCAGTGCTTGTATATGGCATGAATGCCATTTGAGTTTTGTATAATAAAAGAAAATAAATTCTGTTTATCGAATAAAAAATATGAACTTTTTTCGAATTGTCGCCTTGATATGCTCTGCTTTGTCGCTTTTTAGGGCTTAAAAGCGCTGAAATCGATTAATGCGCTCGAACAGAGTATTACGGGCACGATATGCGCAGATTTCGCGCTTGACAATAATATATTTTTTGTGGGATAATGATCATGGCAAAATCTTAAATCTTAAATTAACGGAGGTCAAAAAAATGAAACGCAAAACATTATCACTAACCCTTGCGCTGTGTCTTGTTTTTTCGTTATTCACGTGGTGCGGTTTGACTTCGACAGCCGAAGATATCAAGCCACCTGATAATAACGAAGTTGTTCAGCCGACCGAACCGGGCGAAGACGCTGTTCCTTATCTGCGTCTTTATGAAGATGAAACGGATTTGTCCGAAGTCGCGTATCTTAATACCGACGGAACGGTAACGAAAACGTTTTATTCGTTTCCCGTAAAATATACGGATAAAGACGGAAACGTAAAAGATATCTCGCTTGATATCGAAGAAACAAAAGACGGTTACGCAACAAAAGAAAACAGTGTAATAACCGAATTCGGGAATAATCTTTCTGACGGTATAGTGCTGTCGGCGGAAGACATTTGCATTGAGATGATTCCGATGAACGAATCGAGATCCGTTTTTCTGTCCTCCGATAAACGCAGTCTTACATATGCCGTCGGCGACAAACTGTCCTATGTATACAGTCTCACATATCTCGGATTTAAGGAAGATATATTAGTAGAAGAATATAACGGACAGACGGAATACGGTTTTACATTAAAAACGAACGGACTTGCACTTACCGAAGAAAACGGTTCGTATTTCTTAAAGGATTCAGAAAACGAAACAAAAGCAACGATCGGCGATATAATCGTCTTTACCGCCGACGGAAAGAATAATACATTCGGCAGACTGGAAGCCGAAACGGTAAAAGCAAACGAAGAATATGTTTTAACGATAATCCTTGACGACGGATATCTGAAAGACGTTAAAACCGCATACCCGATACGTATTGACCCGACGATAGAGATAAACTACACAAACAGCGGAAGCGGAGCGATAGAGGACGTTACGATAAACAGTCTTGCCGGCTCCGACGGAACATCGGGAAGCGGTGTAATAGGCAAAAGAGCAAATTACGGTGTTTCGAGATTGCTGATGAGATTTCCTAGACTTGATTTGTCGGAGATAATACCTTCCGACGGAACTTTGTCAAACGGTTTTCTTTATTTGTATGACGTCATGCAGGAATCTGCAGAAATGACGGTCAACTGTCATATATTCACCGGAAATACATGGACTGAAAGCACCGCGACATGGGCAAACGTAAATCCGAACAGTTATGTTTCAACCGTTATGTCCAGCAATACGGTTTCCGACGATTACGGAGAAGACCTTGACCCTGAGCATTGGTATTCGTTTAAAATCAAGAGTGCGCTTGTCGGATGGTATAACGGAACATATGACCAGAATAAAGGTATAATTCTCAAAGCAACAAGCTCTGTCGAGGGCGGCAATAGCAATATCTGCAAGACGTTCGCGACATACAACAGGTCGACCTGCAAACCGTATTTTACCGTCCTGTATACAATGCCGACCGCATATATCCCGCAGGATTCGATTACCATTGCAGTCGGAGAAGAAGAGCAGCTTTATGCATCCGAATATCAGTTTGAACACAGTAACTCTTTCAGGTGGACAAGTTCGGACACGAGTGTTGCTACGGTAGACGAATACGGTAAAGTTACGGGAGTTGCGCCGGGAACCGCAACAATAAATCTGGCGTTTACAACTCCGGGACATATGGAATATGATTCGTGTGATGTGGAAGTAATACCGATTGCCGAAGGAACGTATTTTCTGAAAAACAAACAAAC
>JAZQQT010000198.1:0-3044 GCA_045629205.1 Eubacteriales bacterium | reverse complement strand
TATTTTCACCATTGCATTTTTTATTTCTTTACTTTTCATCACCGACGGAAGCGTCACCTCATCTTTTGCCGGAATTACACTTTTTCTCCCCGGCGGACTGGCTCTATCTTTAGCCGCGAAAAAAAAGATGCATTTCTCATTTGCAATTTCCTATATGATTATTTTCACGGCAGCTTTTTCCATACTTACAGGTTTGTTTTTTATCGCAGAATACGGCAGTCTTTCTGTCTTGCTTGATCCTGTCACAAACTCTTTAAAAACCGTAATCGGTGATTTTTACGAATCATTATCATTATCTCCATATTATAATCTGCTTTTTTCAGCTGTTACAAAAAGAGACTTTATTTACGATTGTTTTACTTCCGTATTCCGATCGATTCCCGCATTAATCGGAAAGGTTCTCGTTATCTGTTCTTTTATTTCTTTTACGATATTTAAAAGATACAGTAAAAAACATTCCGTAAATAATCAAAATATCTGCGTTTATATGGGAAGCTTTTCTTTTTTCAGGGCAAGTCGTTCATTTGTCGTCGTTTATATGATTTTCTCGATTTTGTATTTCCTTACAGCCAACGAACTTGAACAGATGTTTTTTTCAACTGTTACAGATATTTTTTCACTTATTTTTTGTTTTGAATCTTTTTCTTTATTAAGCTTTTATTTAAAAATTTATAACGTTCATACCGTATTGCGTGCAATTATTTTTATCTTTGTATTATTCTTATGTATCATCCCCATCGGTTTCTCTGATATTATTTCGCTAATCGGATTCGCGGATGCAATTTGGAATTTAAGACGCTTCTGCCGCAGAGTTTATTAATTACAACGGAGATAATATGAAAAATCATAAAGACAAAATTATTTCTGCCATATTTGTCAGAACACATTATATCATTTTGATTGCTTTTGCAGTCTTGCTTTGGTTTAATACAAAAACCGAATACGCTGTCACGCTTTCTTTACTTTTCGCTCTCTACGTGATTGCATTTGAAATCTATCTGCACAGAAAAGAAATTTTAAATAAACGAAATGCCGAAAAAATTATTAATCTTCTTGAATATCCGGCAAATAAAAAAACAGAAAAATTTCCACTCCCCATAGCAGTTTCCGATTCTGAAGATAACATTTTGTGGATAAATGATTTATTGTTTGATTTATTAGGAGAAACAAATATCAAATCCTTATCAAAAATCTCAGATATCAGCGAAAACATATCACAAACCGATTTTACCGAAGCAGAAGCATTTGATAAAAAATTTGACGTCTACACAAGTATATCGGCTGATAACGACGATTTGAAGATTCATTATTTTATTGACACGACTCAAAGACATCTTCTTGAAGATAAATATGATAATATGCGTCCGGCAGTTGCACGGATACTTATTGATAACTATGATGAACTGTTTTCAAATACGGGTGATGCGGAAAAAAATATTGCGTTGGCAAAGTTATATGAAGCAATAAGAGAATTCGCATCAAAAACAAACGGTCTGCTGTTACGAACCGAGCGTGACATGTTTACATTTATAATTGACAATGCAGAATTGAAATCAGAAGAAAACAATCGTTTCACAATTCTTGAGGATATCAAAAAACTTGATTTGAATTTAAAAACATACCCTACTCTTTCCATCGGTATAGGATTCGGAAACGACGATTACGTAAAAAATGATGAACTTGCAAGACAGGCAATAGATTCGGCTTTAAGCCGCGGAGGAGACCAAGCCGTCATAAAAACAGATAAAGATATCAGGTTTTACGGCGGGACTTCCGAAAATTCAGACAGAAAAGCAGGAACAAAAGCCAGGGTCATTGCATCCGCTTTGGAAGAACTTTTTAAAAATTGTTCCGACGTCATAATAATGGGACACAGGTATTCGGATTTTGATTCCCTTGGTGCGAGTATCGGATTTTACAGATTTGCTGTTTCACATGGTAAAAAGGCCTATATTATTTTCGACCAGGATTCCAATATGGCTGAAAATTTATACAATCAGTTCAGATTATCGGGAGAATATGAAGATGTTTTTATTTCTCCTGATGACGCAATAAAGTTAGCCGATCAAAACTCAATGGCAGTAATTTTAGATAACCACAGACCTTCAACGGCATTATGTTATGATATAATTGGCAAAACAAAGTATTGTATTCTTGTTGACCACCACAGACGCCATCCGGATCATATCACATGCGCCGATATATTTTTCCATGATCCTTCAGCCTCTTCCGCATGCGAAATGATTACGGAAATCATTAAATACGCTCACAATACGGAATTGACAAAATTAGAAGCGGAAGCATTGCTGGCAGGAATTATTTTAGATACAAAATCATTTACGCTGAGGACATCCCCATCAACTTTCGAAGCAGCTTTTTTCTTAAAAAAGGTCGGTGCAAACACCGTAAACGTAAAAATGCTTTTCAAAACAGATATGGGAATACACTCCGAAAAAATCAAATTCATGTCATTCGCATATTTATACCGGGATATGGTATCTATCGCCGTATGGCCCGAAACAGTGGAAAATGTCAGCACGATGAAGCTTATAAGTTCACAAGTTGCAGACGATATGCTTAACGTAAATAATGTTCACGCTTCTTTCACTATATTCCAAGATAATATCGGAACAGTTTATATTTCCGCAAGATCGTTGGGTGTAATAAATGTCCAATTAATAATGGAAGAATTAAACGGCGGCGGGCACCAGACCATGGCAGCAGCACAGATGACTACAACGATGGAAGAAGCCGCGATTATGTTAAAACATTCAATTGACAACTATCTTAATGCGATAAATGTAAAAAAGACATTTTAAGGAGAAAAAAATGGAAGTTATTTTAAATGAAGATATCCGTGCTCTCGGCAAAAAAGGGCAGAAAGTAAATGTATCTGACGGATACGCAAAAAATTATCTTTTCCCCAAAAAACTTGCGACAGAAGCAAACGCAACCAGTATAAATGAAATGCAATCAAAAAAAGAAGCTGCAGATTTTAAAAACGCGCAAGCTAAAGCAGCTGCTGAAGAAATAAAAAAACAGAT
>JAZQQT010000197.1:0-1636 GCA_045629205.1 Eubacteriales bacterium | reverse complement strand
GAGTTCCGTATGATCCTACAAAAAAAGAAGACCCCGATACTACGTTATCGGCTTACGAACGACAGATAGGCGGACTCGGGATATTCATGGTTAAAAAATCCATGGACGATATGATTTACGAATATAAAAACGGGGAAAACGATTTGACGATCAAAAAGTCAATATGAATTTCAAGTAAAAAATACCTATAATACACAATGTATTACAGGTATTTTTTTACTGTATTAAAACGATACGCGGTTGTGATTTTACAGCTTGTAGTCGTGAATAAGTGACGGGTCGTCGAGAACGGTAAGGCGTCCGGCGAAGATATCTCCTTCACCGCTTTTTCCGTGGATGACCTTACCTTTTGAGTTAACCGTAACGTATTTGTTTTCTCCGTTTTTGAGACGGTATGTGACATTATGATGTATACCGAGCCCGGAGAGACATTCTTTTACATTGTCGGTTACTTTATCTCTGTCGTCGGGATGAATCGTTTCGTAGAAGTTTTCCATAAAGCTTTCGATGTATTCAGATTCAAGACCGAAATACTGAACGGCGGACCTTGACCAGTGACATACGCCGGTATTTATATTTTCTACAAAGTAGAAAACATTTGCGTCGGTATCGGAAAGCGCGTCGAATAACCGACCTGAAATGCCCGTGATATTGATTTTGTCGGACGGTGAGACATTACTCATCCTTGCTTTTTTGATTTCGAGTTTTCTTGTATACATCTGATAGTCGGCTGAACGGACAACATCGCTGAGAGTATTGAATCCTTTACCGGAAACGGCATATCCCATTGAGAGACTGAGAGGGTAAACCGAGGTCTTGTTTTTTTCTTCTATGGCATCGAGGACATTATCTGTTTCGCAGATGACAACCGATTCGTCGGTATCGCGGTAGACGGCAAGAAATTCATCTCCGCCCATACGGAATATGTTGGAATAGTGAACGAGGTTTTCCCTGAGAATTTTCGCAATATCGCTTATATACTGGTCACCTTCGAGATGACCGTAAACGTCGTTGACCCGTTTAAGGTCGTTAAGATCGCAGAAAACAAAAATGAAGGAATGACCGTTTATGTATTCTTTTTCCATCGTTTTCATGCTCTGCTCATATATGTTTCGCGTTTCAACACCTGTAAGCGCGTCTATCTGCTCCTGTTTGCGGAAAACGGCAATGGGGTTTTCGAGAGAGAAGAAAAATCCGACGGAAGTAATGGTAACTGCAGCTCCGGTAAACAAAAACTCGGGAATGAAAATCTGCGCGAGCTCCATAAGCAGCGTTGCGGAGAGCATGGGGAGTATTGCCCGGGCAATATGCGGTCCGAGCTCTTTTCTTTTGATGATAACTATGACAAATGACGTGATAAGGAAGATTATTCCGAGGCCGTAACCTGCAAATGCCGCCATGCCGTAAGAGGATTTTGTTCCGTTTGCCTGTATGAATTCCATTTCGAGAAACGGGCTTGCAGCGCCGTAAACGACTATTGAAAGAACACCTATGTTTTTGCAGATGCCGTATATTCTTTTGCTGAAGCACAGATTAATTATGTAACAGAAGAATTCAAACAGGAACAGAAGCGCAAATATATAAAAGGCGATGTGACAGAACCAGTTGAGGATATCCGCATGGGAGTATGATACGC
>JAZQQT010000196.1:0-6155 GCA_045629205.1 Eubacteriales bacterium | reverse complement strand
TTAGAATAATATGTAATATTTGTTTTAAACCCAATATTGTTTAAAGATATTGCAATTGCTTCTGCTATTTTAATCTTTAATGTATCATCTGAATCACATACAATATTTAGTGTTAAATCATTCTTTTTCCAAGATAAATTTCCATTGTTTAAATTAAACCCATTTTCTTGAAAAATATCAAAGGCATCTTTAATTGAATATATATTAGAATTTATCGAATTAGATGGAATTCTATACCAACTATTAATAAATGGCTCCCAAACAGACTTGATTGCACCGGATGTGTTTTGTACGAGTGATTCTCTGTCGATTGATAAACTAATTGCTCTAGATATTTCAGATGATGACAGATAAACTTTGTTTTTATTTAAGGTCAAATAATACATTTTCAATGTCGGAAAGCTAAAAACATCAACATTATTTGATAAATTCAGAGAAATAGATGCAAAATCTGTATATGAGCAATCAATTAAAGAATAATTTATATTATATGTAAGATCTTCCTTGTCAGCTATATTTATTAAAAGTATTTTTGAAAATCTGTTATTATCTGATTTATTATAATCATTCCTGCGAAGATAATTATTGCCGTCTTCTAACGAATAATAATATAATCCGGTTCCGATGAGGTTTTTTGCAGATGAATCATTTTTTACACATGGAATTGAGAGTAGCAATATATTATTTTCATTATTGGTATTAAATTCAACAATTAAGGAATCATTTTTAATATAATATTTTTTTATAAAAGAAAATCTATCAATAAAGATTGAATTGTTTTTTGAAGCTAAATCCAATGAATATTTTAAATCATTTGTTGTGACAAGACTTCCATCAGAAAATTTCAATTTATCTTTAACTTTTATATATACAGTCTGACCTTTAAACTCATAATCAACACAATCGGAATACGGTTTAAAAGATTGGTCAAACTTAATAATATTATCATAACATAAAGATAAAACAGCTCTGTTTATTTTATAGGTTGAAATAAAAGGATTTAACGTTTCTTTATCACAAAATCCAATTTTAAAATCTGACAGAACTGGTTGATTGGCTTCATCATCAGAAAAATGACCGGTTTCTTCTAAAGAACAACCGGTCAATGAAAAAACCATTATCAATAATAAAATCTTATTTATTATCTTCATCATTGTATGTTTCTTTTAATTTATTAATAATATCGTTAGCTTTTTCAAGTTCATTACTTGTTTTAGTTAAAGAAGACAAAATATAATCTCTCGTTACCATACGCATTTTTCTCGAGTCATCTTTAGCCTTTTGGATAATTGCAGCGGCTTGTCTGTTTGCATTTTGCATTATTTCTTGATTATCTATTTTTGATCTTGCAATTTCTTCAGCTTCTGCAATGATTTTTTCTTTATTGGCTCTTGCCTTAATCATAATTTCTTCTGAAAAACGTGCAGCTTTTCTTCTCATTTCTTCGCTGTCTTCCATTGCACGTTTTTCAATTGCTTCTTTTTTATTTATTATCTCTTTTGCCTGTGAAATCTCTATGGGGTAACATTTTCTGATTTTTTCAATAATTGAAGCGAGTTTTTCGCTATCTACACAATACTTATTTTTTATAAGAGGAACTGTCCATGATTCTTCAAGAAGATTTTCTAATTCAGTTATATACTTATCCAGATCGTAATTCATTTTAATTCTCCCCTGTCAATAGTATCTTTATACATTCTTTTAACTAATTCAATAATATTCATCGGTAAAACATTAGTTAATTCCAGATTATATTTTAATGATTCGCGAACATAAGAAGATGATATATGCGAATACCTTGGATCTGATGGTAAAAATAGAGTATGAATTCTCGAATCAATTTGGTTATATATTGTGGCTAAATCATTCTCATAGATATAATCGTTAATATTTCTTAGACCACGGACAAGAACATCTATTTTGTATTTGCAATACAAATCTGACAATAAACCATCATGATTCAAAACAATAATTTTACTATCGTTTGAAAAACAGCAAGAAACAATGTCAGTTCTTTGTTCCAAAGAAAATAATGGGGTTTTATCACAATTATTCAATACGGCAACAAAAACCTCATCAAAAATTTCAGCGGTTTTTTTAATTAAATAATAATGACCTAAGGTTAATGGATCAAAACTACCTGTTATCAACGCTTTCAATAGAATCACTCACAATCTTATAAATATAAATACATACAGCTCCGTAAATATGCTTATTAACAATTCTAATTTTGGAATAATTTTCAGACAAAACTATATCTGATGAAGTTTCAACAACAACAATGCCAGTAGTTGTCAAGCAATCATTTTCACCGATAAATTTCAGACATTTAATTAAGATATCATTTCCAAACGGAGGATCTAATAGAATACAATCAAATTGCTTTTCTTTAGATATTTTTTTTAAAAACAAATGACTATCCGAGCATACGATTTCAGATCTATCGGAATATCCGGATTTATCGATGTTCTTTTTTGTCAGATTAATTGAAACTTTATTATTGTCGCAAAAATAACAAAAATCTGCGCCATTACTCAAAGCTTCAATCCCTAATTGACCTGAACCTGAAAATAAATCAAGAACAATTCCTTTTAATGAAAACCTTATTGTATCAAATATTGATTCTTTAACTCTGTCAGAAGTTGGTCTGGAAACAAAAGATTCAGGAATATTATACAATTTTAGTCCGCGTTTTAAACCGCTAATAACACGCATCAATATTAATCCAATCTGAATTTTTTCTTCGGAGAATTTACCTTGGTTCCGGAAATATTATCTATATAATCCAATGCAACACCGGTACCTTTTGCGACACATGAAATTGCGTCATCGGCAACATAGACTTGAATACCGATTTGAGAAGCAATGAGCTTATTAAACCCATAAATCAAGCATCCTCCTCCGGTCATAATAATACCGGAATTTGCAATATCACTAATTAACTCCGGAGGAGTATTGCTTAATACATCATGAACGGTTTCGATTATTTGATTTGCTGTGTCAGAAAATGCATCCATCGTGTCTTCTGAAGTAATAATAAATTCTTTTGGTAAACCTGTTGTAAGGCAACGTCCTTTAACTGTTAGAGAAAGTTTTTCGGGCCTTGGAGATAGACAACCGATTTTTATTTTTATATCTTCAGCCGTGCGTTCACCAATTAATATATTAAATCTTTTTCTGACATATCTAACAATAGATTCGTCGAATTTATCGCCCGCAAATTTAACTGATTTAGAGATTACAACATCACCTAAAGAAATAACAGCTACGTCAGATGTTCCGCCTCCGATATCGATAATCATTACGCCCTTCGGCTTCATAATATCCATTCCTGCACCGATCGCAGCAGCCATTGGTTCTTCTATGAGTTCTACGTAACGGGCACCGGCATTAATTGATGCGTCTCTGACAGCCCTTTCTTCAACCTCGTTGATACCTGAAGGAACACAAACAATAACACTTGGTCTAAAAATAGACTTGCCATTGACTTTTTTTATAAAATACTTCAACATACGTTCTGTTGTTTCGTAATCTGAAATAACTCCGTCGCGAAGCGGTCTGATTGCTTTGATATTATCAGGAGTTCTGCCAAGCATTTCTTGAGCTTCAGCTCCAACCCTTAATATCTTTCCTGTTTGTCTGTCAATTGCGACGACAGACGGCTCCGACAAGACAATACCTTTACCTTTAATATATATAATAACCGATGCTGTTCCTAAATCTATACCGATTGTTTTTCCAAACATTTTTTAATCCTTTTTATACTCTATCACAAATATATAATATCACAAACACAGATAATATGTCAAGAGTATCCTAAATAATAACTTTTCCGTAGCAATTTGCAGCATCAACGTTGTTTATAAAGACATTGATTAGTTGATTATTATCAATACACTGTTTGGATTCGGCAATAACACTTAAATAATTGTCTGAATGCCCTGAAACAACAAAACAATCATTTGATTTATATATTTTTTCAGAAATAATTTTAAGAGAATTGTCAATAAATGCTGAGTTAAATGATTTTTCTGCATTTTCTTTAACTAAAAGCATTTGTTTTACACGTTCTTTTTTTAATTCGTCAGGAATCTGTTTCAACGCATATGCATTTGTTCCTGCTCTTGGCGAAAAAGGAAATACATGTATTTTGGAAAAACCGACAGAAGAAATAAATGATAAAGACTCTAAAAAATCATTTTCACTTTCAGTTGGAAAGCCAACAATAACATCGGTAGATATTGCAACACTTTTTCCATAAAGATGTCTTAAGTTAATTACAGCCCGAGAAAAATCGTTTACTGAATACTTTCTGTTCATTTTTTTCAAGACATTATCTGATCCAGACTGCAAAGATAAATGAAAATGGGGACAAAGATGCTTTATGTTTTGCAATTGAAAAACATTATCATTATTAATAAATGTTGGTTCTAAAGAACCCAATCTGATTCTTTCAATACCGGGAATATTATCTACTGCAGAAATAAGAGAAATCAAATCAGTATTGATATCGTTGCCGTAACTATCCAAATGAATACCGGTTAAAACTATTTCTTTAAATCCCGCACTCACAAGATTTGTGATTTCTTTAATTGTAACATCAATATTTTTCGAGCATTCTCTTCCTCTGGCAAAAGGAATAATGCAATACGAACAAAAATTATTACAGCCGTCTTGTACTTTAACAAACGCTCTTGTATGTTCACTGGATAAAGCAACCATATTTTCAAATGGAGAATATTTTTTATTATCAGTGATATCAACTATTTGCTTTTTATTTTTTAAAAAACAGTTAATATAATCCGCAATTTTTGATTTGTTTTTATTTCCGATAATGATATCAGCTTCAGGAAAAGAATCTGGTGATTCAACTTGAGATAAACATCCGACAATAATGATAATTCGATCATTATCTTCTTTACGATATCTACGTATTGCCTGTTTGCATTTTCTTGCACTTTCAGATGTTACACAACAGGTATTGATAATTATTATATCGCAATTGCAATTAACATCAGTATAAATAAATCCTGCTTTTTTACAAGACTCTATCATCACTTCAGTTTCATATGAATTTACTTTGCATCCGAATGTTTGAACAGAAAAAAACATCTTGTTTGATATTACCTCGATAATATAATAAAATTTAAATTTATTTCATTGATTTCTATTTATTCAATGATAAAATTAAATTAAATAATTCGTCACAATTTTTAACAAAATAATCAGGTTTTGAATATTGTTTAATATATTCTTCTGATTGATATCCCCAAAGAACAGCTGCGGAAATAATATTTGCATTATTAGCTGTTAACGCGTCTTGAAAAGAATCACCTATCATAATTGTTTCCGAAGGAATCATATGAACTCCGTCTAAACAATTCAAAATGGCATTTTTATCAGGCTTTAACGGATTGCCACATTCAGCACCACAGACAAATTCAAAATCGAATTCCGGAAAATAATGTTTTATTAATGATTTAACTTGATTATCTTTTTTATTTGATAAGACACCGATTTTAATATTAATATTATTTAATTTTGTTAAAAGTTCTTTTATTCCATCAAAACTTATAGTCTTACTATATAAACGACTTTCATATGAATCTAAATACTCTTGTAAAAATTGATCATATTCACTTTCTTTAATTCCATTAAATGCTTTGTTAATAAGAAACTTTTGTCCATTCCCAATACAGGAATAAAAATAATCTTTATTTATTATTTTGTATCCATGTTTTATTGCCACATCGTTTATTGAATCAAGTAAATCATTTATGGTATCTAATAAAGTGCCATCTAAATCAAAAGCTGCTAATTTAATCATTTTAATCTCCTAAGGAAAAATAATAATGCGAACAAATACTCTGAAAAAATTAAAAGTTGTTAATGCAAACCAAATACTAAAAAATGGCAGAATGGTATCTGAGAATAATTTAATGGCTTCGTTTTCATTAACAGTGTTAAACAAAAATGATTATACAGAAAAAGAAATTTCAATTCTCAAACCATTATTACAAGAAGATGAAAACGGAATAATATTATTTGCTCCAGGGAAATTGTTAATATTCCCGTTTGAAGAGTATTTATACTTTTTATGTGAAAGAATAAAAAAGACAATAGACCTTGGAATAAATAAAATATTAATTAAAGAT
>JAZQQT010000195.1:0-7821 GCA_045629205.1 Eubacteriales bacterium | reverse complement strand
GAAAACAACGTATTTCAGTGTGGTGGATACCAAAGGAGAACTGTTGATTGTACTTCGCACTATATTCGTGAAGAAATAATCGAGGAAGTTGTTCTCAGAGATCTGAAGCGGATCACGGCATACGCCCGTGAGCACAGCGATGAGTTTTACGCGATTGCCACGAAGAACGGCGAAGCGGAAGCAAAGAAATTCTATGCTACCGCCGACAGGGAAAAACGCAGTATCGAGGAACGCATCGTAAAAATCAGCAACATTCTCCGCTGTATGTACGAAGACCGGGTGGAAGGACGAATCACCGTAGAACGCTACGACGAGATGGCAGCCGGGTACGAGCAGGAACAGGCAGAACTGAAGCAGGAGCTTGCCTCGGTGACAGAAAAAATCTCCGAGCTCAATCTGCGGGAAATGTACGTCACCGAATTCATTGCCAAAGCGCGGGAATACGTCGAGATGCCGAAACTGACGGCAGAACTGCTCCACACCTTCATTCGACGCATTGAGGTGTTTGAAAAGGAGGAAAAGTACTCACGCACCTGCGGAAACACCGTCGTGATTTACTACACCTTTCAGGCACCGGAAGCAAAGAACTCTGCCACTACGCTGAAAACCGACGCGACCGTCACAAAGAAACGCATAACCGCTTGAAAAGCAGTAACCGGAAGGCTTTTACACCTTCCGGTTACATACCCCGTGAAATTCTCCCGTAAGAACACGAGAGATTTCCGCGCCGCGATTTTTTTATTAAGGATAATTGTAATCGGGATCCCTGCCCTCGGTGATGACGTAGATTTTGCCATATTGTCTGCCGAACTGATGCATATCAAAATCGGATGGCAGATACAAATCTACAATATTGTTCTTTATTGCTCCGCCTGTGTCCATCGCATAGCAGTAACCGTAAACAAAGGTTTTGCCTTTATATTCTACAGTTATATACAATTTGGAATAGAGCGGAATGACATTTTTGTCTACAGCAACGTATCCGACACGGCAATTATGACCTGTTCTTGTGGTTTTTCCGCCGCCGGACGTGGGACAATAGGCAGTAAATTCACCGTCGATAACACGGGTATACTCTCCTTCTTTCGGAGCTCCGTCGCCGTAATCAAGAAGATCCGTCCTGTCGACATATACAGTTGCATCAACAGGCTTCTTTGTTATCTTTTCACTGATAACAGTCCGTTCAACCTCCACACCGTCGACATAGGTGACACGGGTCGTTGTTGTGCGTTCTCCGTTTTCGCCGTCGTAAAGAACTCCCATCTTCCTTTTGCCGTTAAAAACAGTAAAAACACATGGAATCTGAACCGTTTCAAACGGTATCTTGGTTACGGTTTTTACGTTTTTATAGGTAATTCTGCCTATTTTAACGACCATATCTTCTTTAAGCTCGGTAGTGACGGAATAGTTTATCTCATCGTTCTTACCGAGAGATATATTGAAAATATCAAGAAGATCGGAAACATTTTTTTCTTCGCCCGCAGTAAAGGAAACCGTATGGTATTTTCCGTCGACATACAAATGCACGAGGAAGAGTTTTTTATCTACTGCCACGAAATCGGTAACGGGAGCCCGAGGGATGTCAGGGTCTTCCACAACCGGAGTGACTATTTCTTCCGGCGGAGGTTCGGGCTCGGCCGCATCTATAACGCCGAGAACGATATCATAAACGAAGAACAGAGCGATAATCAGGGAGAAAAACAAGGCAAAAAACAGGAACGTGCGCATCTTTTGTTTGTCTTTTCGTTTTCTTTCCCGTGCTTCCATCCTTCCTTTAAGATTATTTGATGGTTCCATTATAACCTCTTTCTGATAGGGTAAAAACAGTTCAAAGAACACTTTTACCGTATTATTATACCACAAAAGACGGATATTGTCAAATTCGGGCAAAAAAATGCGGAAGACCGAATGAACGGCCTTCCGAAAAATGATAAAAAACGGGATATTTTATTCGGCTCTGAATATATTGAACTGTCCCGGAGCGAGATAAACACAGCAATCTATATGGTCTTCTCCCGGTTCCACTCTTGCGTCGCTGTGCTCGGCAAGAAAATCGACTTCCTCGTTTGCGTAAACGCGATAGATGTGTTTGACATCCTTGGGAAATGTTACGTGGAAAAGGTCGGTCTTATCCCACGTGTTATTTGTTACCATGACATAATGTTTGCCTTCATACATGTCGCGGCCGTCGAGGAAAGTGACAAGTCCCGGTGTGGCAATTTCGCTGAAAACGTCGAGAACATGCGCTTTTTCGGCGAACGGAGAAGCGTAATTACGGAAAGGCTCTATGGGCGGATATTCCTTTACTATGTAATTAACGGCGCGGAAATCGGAATGATTGAATATCTCGGAATAGTATTTGTTAAAATAAAGCTGAATATCCTGAAGAGAATAGTAAACGGGCGTTTTTACGCCGAACTCGGTTATGGGACCGAGACGGTAGTTGTTGTAACGCGCAGGAGTGTAATAAGTAAACCAGAAAACGGCATTTGATCCGCAGGCAAGAGCGACGCCGAGCTGCCAGCGAAGGTCGTCGTAACTCGGAACACGGTAGCAGTAATGACCTGTTGACAGCATTATAGACAGAAGCGAAACGTCCATTTCGTCGGCAAGCTTTTTGTATGAAACCATGTCGCCGACAAATCCGGAAACGCCCCACGATTCGGGAAGCATCTGGGTATAGCGGTCGTAGGAAAGAAGATTGCAGCCGCTGTTATTTATGAATTTTCTGCAGTTTCCGATATTATCGGGAAGCATGTTAAGATAAGGAACAAGTCCCGGACCCTCTTCCAGAGCGATACTGTATGCCTTTGCGCTGTCGTCGATCTGATCGGCAGAGGGTTCGTCGCCGATATAAAAGCCGAAAACCGCGGGATGTTTACCGAAATCCTCATACGCCTCACGCATGCCGGCGCGATAGGCATCTTCGCCTTTACGGATATTCGTCCAATGAGAACGTTTATCCGAAAGAATAAGCTGAATACCGTATTTTTCGCATAAATCAAGAGCCTTGAGCGTTTCGGATCTTAACGAATGAGAAGTCTCGGGAGACATCGTGAGCGTCATACCGCATGCCGCCATATCGGCGATCTCTTTTTCGGTCATACCGTCGATGCCATAATTATAGCAATTCCAGAATCCCATCGGGAATTTTTTAAACTGTATTTTTGACATAACAAATCCTCTTTCTTTTTATGTGTAATAAAACGTCAGAACGGTATCACGGTAAACGAATACGAAAACTCTTTTTCGTGGAGGCGGTGTTCACTGCTCAGGTCGGGACCGCAGGAAGCGGAGCCGATACCCTCCTGACGGTAATTTATCTGAACATACAGGTTACCGTCTTTTTCGAGGAAGCAATCGTGTTTCGTTTTTTCAAGAGTATTCACCGAATAAGGAGCGGCGGACAGCTCCACGGGAGATTTTGCAGTCACGCGCAAGCCGTGACCGTCGGTAAAGAGAATGTCGGCATATGTGACACCGTAACGGTTACTGCCTTCCTGCGGTCTGACGGCGCGTTCGTATAAACCGTCTTCGGCAACGGAATGAAGGGAGAGGAAGGAAGAATTACGTTTGTCGGAATAACAGTTATCGGGTCCGTAGCCGAAATATCTGACTTCGCCGAGAGCGGATTTTCTCTTTTTGCCGTCTGCAAGGCAGGGAATCGGAAAATCGAAGCCGAATCTCGGCAGCCATTTTGTATAGTCACGGACATTGACGTTTGCGGTAACTGTAAGAGCGCCGTTTTTGATTTTGTAAACCGTTGTGACGCGAAGCGACTCGCGCGCGCCGAGGGCAGAATAGGAGCAAAGTGTCGTAACCGTTGCGGAGGTCTTGTTATATCTGAGGTCAAACGAAAGAAGACGTGATGTGAGCCGTTTGAGGGAAGGTCTCCTCTCGTCATTATCGGTGGGGGCACGCCATACCGACCAGTCGGCATTACCGGAAACGTGTTTGCCGTTTCTGACGGACAGAAGTTTTCCGTCTATCCGTGAAAATGTCCATAAACTGCCCCTTGAGAAGACGGTAACGGTAATACCGTCGTCGGTAACGGAAAGTTTGCCGCGTCTGACAGGAAGGGGCGCGGGAATATAGGGCACATTGTTGATGATGACCTGAGAAAAGCCCGCCACGTCACCTTTTTCCGCCCAGCTGACGGAACGATTATAAACAAGCTCGAATATCACGCTTGCCGGAAGGTCACCATGCTGCGGAAGGTCAAGAGTAATCTCCTTCGTTTCCCACGGTCCGATATCGGCGTCCGCGGTTCCTACTGCCGCAATTTTCCCGCCGAGCTCGTATCTCCAGCGAAGAGAAAAGAGCTCCGACAGATTTTCGAAGAAGCGGTAAGAAGTGACGGCGAAAATGCCTTTTTCGGCATCAACGGCAGTAACGGCGAAAGGAACGTAAACGTTTTTCGCTTCTTTCATACCGGTTGAAAAGGTGCGGTCGGGGTGAACAAGACCGTCAACACAAAAGTTCCCGTCATTGGGATAGTCACCGAAATCGCCGCCGTAGCAATATTCGATCTTATCCCCTGTTACGACAGCCGCGGAATGGTCGCAGTATTCCCATATACAGCCGCCGAGCATTCCGTCATATTTATAAAACGCATCTCTATACAGAGCAAGGTCTCCCGGACCGTTGCCCATTGCGTGAGCATATTCGCAAAGGAACAAAGGACGGGTGCAGGCGGGATTGATCGCATAAGTATTTATTGCATATTCAACAGACGGATAGGGATACATCCGGCTTTCTATCGTTACATGGTCGCAGCACATTTTTTTGCGTTCTTCAGGGTCCTCAGCATCGGCATATTTATCCGTATAGTATCTCGACTCATCTTCGGCATGGATAAAACGCTGAGGGTCACGCGAACGATAATATTCAGCCATTATGCGGTGATTTTCGCCGTTGCCGCTCTCGTTGCCGACAGACCACATCAGAACGGAGGTATGGTTCTTGTCGCGTTCGAGAAGACGTTCCGCACGGTCGATATAAGCATGAGTCCATTCGGGTGATTGGGTAAGAATATCCTCATTCCAGGTCATTCCTATGCCGTGAGTTTCAAGATCGGCCTCGTCACAAAGCCATATACCGAGAATATCGCAAAGCCCCGGAAGACGGGGGTCGTTGGGATAATGGGAAGTGCGGATGCAGTTAAGATTGCAGGACTTGATAATAAGCAGGTCACGGAGAAAATGTTCAAACGGCGTGGCATATCCGAGAAACGGGTGACTGTCGTGTCTGTTTACGCCTTTAAGCTTGAATTTTCTGCCGTTTGCAAGAACGAGTTTACCTTTGACATCTATACGACGGAAGCCGACATAGAAATGCAGATATTCACTGCCTGCCGACAGAACAAGACTATACAGGGCAGGTGTTTCGTCTGACCAAAGAACGGGGGCTTCGACGGAAATGACGGGGTCGCCGTCGGTAACTCCCTCGGAAACGGTTTTGCCATCGGGAGAAATCAGTTTATAGGCAACAGGAAAAGATGAATTTCTTTCTGTTTCAACATTGAGAACAGCGGACGAAAAATCGGCGGCAATATTCTGAAGAATAAAGACATCGCTTATTCTTTTTTTGTCGCGGGAAAGGATATATACGGATCTGAAAATACCGGAATAGCGGAAACAATCCTGGTCTTCGAGATATGAAGAGACCGCCCATTTGAGAACGAGGACACAGATCTCATTTTCACCGCTGCGAACAAGATTTGTGATATCGATCTCGGTCGTGCAGTGAGAGACGGTGCTGAAACCGGCAAACTCGCCGTTTATCCAGACATAAAACGAAGACGAAACGCCCTCAAAAGTGAGGATAAAGTCTTTTTCTTTTTTCTCGGGAAGGACAAAAGTTCTTTTATAAAGTCCGCAGGGCACTTTATCGGGAATTTCGGGCGGATTGCAGGGAAACGGATAGTCGCAGTTTGTATAATGAGGTTTATCGTAATCGCGGTCGATATAAGTCTGCCATGAACGGGGAACGTCGATGACATCGGGCAATTCCTTAACGGCATCGGCAACGTTTAGAGCATCGGCAACGGGATACCAACCGAATTGCCATTTACCGTCGAGCAAAAGAAACCACGGAGAAGATTCACGGCCCGAGCCGGCGACGGTGAGGTCGAGCAGCGCTTCTTTTTCGCTGCCGTATGGGATAAAATAGGAACGGGGTCTTTCACAGTTTACATGGATAGAAGAAAGAGAACGGTAAAACGATTTATCAAAATCATACATATGCCGGAAACTCCTTTGTGAATCGTATTTTTTATTTTTTTATAATATCCATTATTACACAAAAGAAGACAAATGTCAAACAAAAAAGAACGGAACACAAAAAGCGGAAGACCGTGCAAAACGGTCTTCCGCAAAACTATGAAAAACACAAAAAAGCAACTATTCAGCGGTATTGATCTTTCTGACCGGAATACCTTCGCAAAATCCGCGCGAACTGAAGGGCGCGAACTGTATACGCGGGGCAACATCAGTTGCCCGCTCATATCCGTCGGCGGCAAAATCATACTCGTTGATCGCCTTCCAAATCAGTCCTGCCGAGCCTATCAACCCCAAATCATCTGTGATTTTATAATTGAACAAGACATATTCATCTGACGGAATATCCATGATTTCACAGGAATCCGGTATAGAGATGTCACCGTCCGCCGAAACGAAAACACCGATGACAAATCCGGAATACCCCGGTTTATTAAAGATATCCGGAAGCCATGCGCAAAACGGTTCATTAAAAATATTGTCTATACCGGAAAACAGACCAAGAATTTCACGGCCGCATTCTTTGACAAAATTTTTATATTCATTTGCCCAAACGGCACGTTTAAAAATCATCCGACAGTTTTTGACCGAAACAGTCTTAACGTAAACAAACGACACACGCGTCAAATCATTATAAACGCATTTATTTACAGAATCGGGCAAAAACCTGAAATGAATTTTAGGATCATTAAAATAATCATAAGGCTTCAGATTGCAGAGCGATGAAAAAGATGATTGAAATTCTTCATCCGAAGAAAAACCGCATGACGGAACCGAATCGATGAGACCCTGTTCTTTTTTCTGCAGAGCAACCGCTTTTTTTTCGATTCTATATCTTAACAGATATTCGGAGAAAGTCATATTAACATCCTCGCGAAAAAGCCGATAAAGATGCCGAACCGAAACTCCCAGATACGAAGCAACTTCATCAACGGAAATCTGTTCTTCTATATGATCATCCAAATATTTGTCAAGAAGAATAAGTATCTCTTCATGGTCGATGTCTCTTTTTTTTGACATAATTATCCTTTATTCATCAAAAATTATAAAAAACGGTCCGGTATAACCGCAAACAGTGCAAAGAGTCTGAGTTGAATTTACCACATGAGATTCATAAGGTCCGACAAAAGCACCGCAATACTTGCATTTATGAGCGTGAGTTGCAGCACTATACGAAACCCAAATACGTCCGGCAGTGCATGAAGTGTATTCTACTATACTGTTCGGATTCATTCCTGCCATTGAGGCATAAGATTTACTGACTCCGTTACTGATTTTGCAACGTCCACCCGAATTTGCCTGACAAAAATAAATACCCGAAGAACTTGCGGATGTAACGGCAATTTTATGATTTGATGTGGAAGGCGCAGAATACCATAAATATACAGTCGGATGCAATGAAGTGAAAAAAGCTATTGTTTCTGCATTATTACCTATAACGGAAGGATATGAGGAAGAAGATATTGAATGCCCGTTTCTGTAACTTATACCGTTATCTTCATGAAAAACATAACGGGCATAACCGGCACACTGTATTCCTCCG
>JAZQQT010000194.1:0-3102 GCA_045629205.1 Eubacteriales bacterium | reverse complement strand
TTGCCGTCCATATATTCGTGTGACGGTATATATGCCCCGGGCTGATAGGTCTCCGGGATATCGCCTTTTACTTCCCATATTCTCTGCTTCCGTAGAGTTTTCTGAATTTCTCTGCCAATGGGCCGTAGAAAAGCTGTTCGGATGTCAAATCCGGAATGAGATTCGCCTCAATAAGCTCTATATCGCCGTTTTCTTTTATCGCTATATCCCAACCTACAAAATGCATTTCGCTGAATAGCTTGGTATATTCATCCACTTTTTTCATTACCTTATCGAAGCGCGGTATCGCAAACCCCTTAAAAACAACTCCTGTATCGGGATGCTTTTCATAAGTATGGCAGGTGCTGTCCACCCCATCACCCGCAATGATCCCTGTGTTCATATCAATTGGCGCCCCAATTCCGCATTTGCATATATTGTCAACAACAGAGCTTCCGCAGCCTGTCCGGATATATGCGGCTTTAAACGATATGTTCCCGTTGAAGTCGGTAAACGTAGTAACTCTAAGCGTATTCAGACTGTCGGGATGAAATTTAGCCATTTCGGGATGCTGATATACATATTCCTCCGCCAAAGGGGTATCCTTGACAATAAGCTCACCGTACAGCTCGTCCGGTTTCCAATCGGCGGTATGATAGACGGTAATGCCTGTTCCGCACTGTTTGCGTAATGGTTTTGCTATGATCTGTTCGTGTCTGCCGATAAAGCTTCGAAAATCCTCCCTTGACGCATCCTCAAGACAGATATAATCCCGGGAGATAAACTGCTTTGCCTTATTATTAAACTCATATTTACCCGAATAGTTTATTATGTTTACATTGTTTGGAAGTCGCCATGCGTATTCGGAGATCGGCAGATATTTTCTTCTCTCCTCCTGCAAAAGCGTTTCAAACCGGAAGGTGAGATATTCGTGCAAGAAAATATCATGCTCCTCGATCTCGCGCTTTACGTCCTCCGCAATAGTAAGCTGCTCAGCGGACGGCATATCTTCATACACGGCAAAGCTCTGCATGGCCTTTACTATATTTTCAACGGTTTCCGTATGCTTCATGTGAGAAACATCCTTTCGTAGTTATCTATTGAAAAATGTTTTCTCGGAATGTTGATTGGGTATCTGCGCTATTTATTACTTTTCAAATCCATAAAGGTTTCTGTATTCCTCAGAGGTTTGCATCAGCTCTTCATGTGTGCCGCTGGCAAGTATTCTTTTATCACCGACAAGCATGATCCTATCTGCGTTTTTTATGGTCGAGAGCCTGTGGGCAATGATAATCACCGTGCGATCCTTACCGATATTGTCTATCGCGTTCATTATCCGATCCTGCGTGATATTATCCATGGCCGAGGTCGCCTCATCAAGCAGCAGAATATCGGTATTACGAAGCAAGGCCCTTGCGATGGCAAGGCGCTGCTGTTGACCTCCGGAAAAACGGATGCCTTTTTCGCCGAGCTCGGTATCGAAGCCGCCTTCGTTGCGTTCAATGTCTTCAAGAATGCACGCTTTTTCGCAGACATCCCGGAGCTCTTCCATTGTCGCATCGGGCTTGGCAAGCAAAAGATTTTCTTTGATCGAGCAGTTGAACATGACCGTTGACTGACTTATGACCGATATGTTATTGAATATCGAATCACGATCCAACTCCGAAAGATCGTAACCGTCAATCGTGATATGGCCGGAATAGCAGGTGAGCTGATGTGAAAGAAGCTTCAAAAGGGTGGATTTTCCTGAACCGCTTTTTCCGACAAACGCCACAGTTTCGCCGCGTTTTATTGTGAAGCTTACGTTTTCAATGATGTCTGCATCCGGCACGCTCAGATCATCATGATTGTAGGCAAACGTAACATCATCGAAAGCGATATCGCCGTAGAGCTTTTCAACATGGCGCTCGCCGTAGGTCTCCCGTGAAAACTCGCTTCCCTCATACAGATTCCTTACGCGCTCGGCCGCAAGATTAAACCGTTTACTGAAGTCAATGGCTCTTTGAACCAAAGCAACACTCGGACGGTCGATGAGCGTAAAATAGTATAACAAGATCAGTGCGGTAGGAGCTGTGATAAGCCCTTCCTGCAGATCATAACCCAGCAGAATCATTACCAAAAAGGAAAGACTCGAAGTAACAGCTGAACTGGCAATGATCCACTTGCGTGTGTTTTTGTTGGCATTATTTGAATAATCAGCGACTCTTCCCGAAATGGCAGATATTATTTCCGTAAAGGTTTTCTTTGCGTTTAAAAGCTTTACTTCGGACATTCCGTTTACATAGTCTATTACAGAGCCGGAAAGCTGATCCAAGGCATTGAACGCTTTTCTGTTGTCGATCTCAAGAAGGTATGCTCTGCGCCCTTCCATAACAAGCAAAACGATGAATATAAATAACTCCGCTAAAAACACCCAGAAATTCAGCAATGCCGTTGTAATTAATACGCCTATGTAATATATGGATTCCGAAAAAATATCAAGGAAGCTCGTTATGCCGGAAGAAATGGTCTGGAGATCGGTCGTGATACGTTGAATAAAAGTCCCCGATCCGTTTTCAACAAAACTATCGTTCTTAATAGAAAACAGTCTGTCAATAAGTTCTTTTCTGATATTGTTTTCAGAATAATATGATGCCTCGGTATAAAGAATATTCGTTATCCCAAAAGAAACACTGTATACAATCTCTGCTGCCATCAGAGCAACTGCCGTGATCACGACCTGTATTAAAATATTGTCAGTATATGCAGCGAACAGTCGGCCGGTAAAAATCGGAATAAGAAGATTTGCAATGACGCTTATAATATGTGTTGCAAAAGCAATGAAAATCGTGTTTTTTCTTTTAATAAACTTAAGAGAAAACAAAAAATTCCGAATGACTCCCGAATATTTTTTGATGACGATCTCTGTTTGATTTATTCCGCCGGAATAAGAATAATCGACAGAAAAACCGCATTTTTTAGTTATCGCATCAAAAATATGAAGTTCTGATTCACTTTGAAGCGCATCCGGTGAAAACTCCTCCGCCAAAACGCCTATTCGTACAGAGAAGATCTTGGTTCCTCTCAGCACTTCAACTTTTACGTCCGCATCATCGTTTTGCAGCCTGTCCCTGTAAAGCAAAA
>JAZQQT010000193.1:0-5031 GCA_045629205.1 Eubacteriales bacterium | reverse complement strand
GACGTTCCGATTGAGCCAGATATCCCTGAACCCGAAATAAAGCTCACGTCGCTCAAAATCGGCGACCGTGATATTTCGGAATATACAATCGTAGTCGGTGATAATCCTCTTAGGTTTGACGAAGACTTGGGGTATGATATTCCGGCCAATGCGTTTGCGAAAGAAATATATGACAGACTCGGAATAACTCTCAATATTGAAAAATTCAGTTTCGAAGCTGAATACGGTCCTTCGATCGTTTTCGGAAACACTTATGAAAAGAAATATGTCAGACCGTATTATAAGAGTTATAAAGAGCAACTGCAACACGGAACGAATACGGAAGAATACAGATTGCTTGATAACTATAAAATCTTTTCAAAAGATGATACTGTATATTTTTTAACCGACGGTGTTCCTGTATCCTTATTTTCCGTTGAAAGATTTTTTAACGATTACATTTTGTCGTTTTGTTCTGCCGATAGCGGAGATGTTGTTCTTGATGCGGATTTTTCTTATGCCGGTTCCAGACACGTTTATACTGTTGGATGTATAGGTGACAGTATTACTTTCGGCGATGGCTCAACCGATGCCTTATGTGCATATCCTGCAGTGCTGCAACAATTATTAAGTTATGAAAATTATGAAGTAATCAATTTCGGTCAGCAGGGAGCATCAATTTGTTCGGATTATGATTGGACATTTGTGCGGTCTGTTCAATATGCAAATTTAAAAAAGTATGCGCAAAATCTTGATATGGCTGTGATATGGCTTGGCACAAACGATGCTTGTGTTCACAGCTCTAATTGGAATGAAACTGTAGAAAATGATATTTTAACAAATTTCAGAGAGTTTATTCATATACTTAAAGATGCAAATCCGAACATGAAAATAATATTACTTACCCCGTGTTACAATCCTTCCAGCGAACCTGCCGAATTGACGTTACGGAATCACATTATTCCTTTGACTGAAAGAATAGCCGAAGAAACGGGAAGTGTCATGTTTGATATGCATGCGTATACTGTCGAAAAATTTTCCGCTGAGGATTTTTATGACCATCTTCATCCGTCCGATTCCGGGTATGCGATTGTCGCGGAAAAAGTTGCCGAACTTGTTCATCTATACGAATAATTATTCAGAGGATATTTAATTTATATGAAAATCAGAAAAATCATTTGTTTATTAATTACTGTTATGCTTTGTGTTTCGCTTTGTTTCGGCTGCAGTAACAGTCTGCCGGAAGAACCGAATATTCCCGAGCAACCGGACACTCCAGACGTTCCGATTGAGCCAGATATCCCTGAACCCGAAATAAAGCTCACGTCGCTCAAAATCGGCGACCGTGATATTTCGGAATATACAATCGTAGTCGGTGATAATCCTTTCAGATTTAATGAAGACATAGAATACGATATTCCCGCCAATGCATTTGCGAAAGAAATATACGACAGACTCGGCATCACTCTTAAAGTTGAGAAATTCAGCTTTGAAGCAGAATACGGTCCTACGATTGTTTTCGGCAATAATTACGAGCGTAAAACCGTAAAACCATACTATAAAGAGTACAAAGAAAAAAGGCAGAAAGGAACCGAGGCGGAGGATTTTGTTCTGTTTAATGAGTTCGGTATTTTTGCAAAAGATGACAATATTTATGTTCTGTCGGGCAGTGTTCAGTCAACCGAATTGACTGTCGGAAAGTTTTTCAATGATTATGTTATGTCATTTTGCTCTGCGGAAAACGGAGATGTTGTTCTTGATGCCGATTTTTCTTTTACCGGTTCCAATCATGTATATACCATAGGGTGTATAGGCGACAGTATTACCTGGGGTGCCGGTGCTACCGATATACTGAAAACGTATCCTGTGTTAGTGCAGAATCTTCTCGGTTATGAAAAATATCAGGTAGTAAATTTCGGATGCTGCGCAATGACAATGTGCACGAATCACAAAGATGCCTATGTTGAATGTATGCAATATAAGAATTTAATTAAAAATGCAGCGGAAATTGATATGGCGATAATCTGGCTCGGAACCAACGATGCTGACAGATTCAAAGACAATTGGAGCGAAGCCGTTGATGAGGATTATCTTGCGAGCTACAGAGACCTTCTTTCCAGGCTGAAAACCGCAAATCCGGATATGAAAATCATATTGCTAAATCCCTGTTATTGCGCTATCGATTATTGGGAAGCATCAATTGAGGCTCACGTTCTGTCTCTTGTTGACCAAATATCGGAAGAAACAGGTTACCCGATGTTCGATATGCATTCTTATACACAAAATGCTTTTGGGGAGTCTGATTTTGCCGACAAACTTCATCCGTCCGATTCCGGATATGTTATTGTTGCGGAAAAGGTTGCCGAACTTATTCATCAGTATGAATAATGATTATTAAGGTCGTTTGATATGAAAATCGAAAAGATTTTTTGTTTTATAACAGTTGCGATTCTTTGTGTCTTTCTTTGTTTCGGATGCAGAAAAAGTCTTCCGGAAGATCCGGAAGTTCCCGATCAGCCGGTCGATCCCGTTATCCCGGAAGAACCTGAGATAAAATTGACCTCTCTGAAAATCGGAGACCGTGACATTTCCGAATATACAGTGGTTTACGGCACAAATCCTTTGCGGACAACCGAGGTTGAAGGATATGATATTCCAGCAAATGCTTTTGTAAGGGAAATATCCGACAGGATCGGTATTACACTTAACACAGTGGAATCTGTCTTCGGTGAAGATTACGGACCGTCAATCATTTTCGGGAATACCTACGAAAGCAAAATCGTAAGGCCGTATTATAATGATTATAAGAAAAAACGCCAAAACGGGACAAGCTCCGAAGCGTTCACTCTTGACGAGGAATTCAAAATCTTTTCAAAAGAAGATACGGTATATGTTTTATCCGACTGTCCTCTTTCCGCATCCGTAACAGTGGAACATTTTTTCAATGATTATATCATGTCGTTTTGTTCTCTGGAAAATTCGGACGTAGTGCTTGCTTCGGATTTTTCTTATACTGATTTACGTGAAAGATATGTTATCGGTTGCGTAGGCGACAGTATTACATTCGGTGACGGAGCTTCAAAAACGTCATATGTTTATCCTACGGTATTACAAAACATACTCGGGTATGATGATTATCAGGTGATCAATTTCGGGTGCGGCGGTAAAACAATCTGCACAAATCATATGGATACCTATACTGAATGTAATCAGTATAAGAACCTTGTTAAATATGCGTCCGAACTCGATATGGCCATTGTATGGATAGGCTCTAACGATGCCGACAGATTCAAAGATAATTGGAGCGATGCGGTGGACGAGGATTTTCTCGCAAGTTACAGAAGTTTGTTTTCCGTTCTTAAAACCGCGAATCCGGACATGAAGATTATAATCATTAATCCGTGCTACTGTGCCATCGACTATTGGGAGTCATCCATCGAAGCTCATGTTTTATCTCTTATGGAACGAGTCGCGGTGGAATCCGGTTTTCCGATGTATGATATGCATACGTTTACGCGAAACACTTTTACCGAATCTGATTTTCACGATAATCTTCATCCGTCCGATTCCGGGTATGCGATAGTTGCGGAAAAGATTTCAGAGTTAGTTCATCAATACGAATAAATATCGAGGTTCAAAAATATGAATTTGAGTTTGCGGAAAATTATTTGTCTGTTAATAACTGCCGTTATTTGCATTTTCCTTTGTTTCGGATGCGTAAATAATACGCCCGATGTGCCTGATATTCCCGAAACCCCGGATATTCCGGAAACGCCGGAAAACCCGGAAGTTAAACTGACTTCACTTAAAATCGGTGATCATGATATTTCCGAGTATACGATTGTTGTCGGAAGCAATCCGTTCCGCTTTGAAGATGAAGAGGGATATGATATACCGGCAAATGAGTTTGCCGCCGAGGTTTACAACAGACTCGGAATATGCCTTAACGTCGAGGAATTCAGCTTCGAATCTGAATACGGACCTTCTATTGTTTTCGGAAACAGCTACGAAAGCAAAACCGTTCGGCCGTATTATACGAGTCTAAAAGAAACGCGGCAGATGGGAACGTCGTCCAAGAATTTTGATTTTTTCGATGACTTTAATGTTTTTTCAAAAGAAGATACCGTATATTTTTTGTCCGGAAGCGTTTCACAAACTTCATTGACCGTCGAACGGTTTTTTAACGATTACGTCATGTCGTTTTGCTCAGCCGAAAGCGGAGACGTCGTTCTTGCATCGGATTTTTCATACTGTGATTCTTTCGGAATATACAATGTTGCCTGTGTCGGTGACAGTATCACTTTCGGTGCCGGAGCGTCAAGCACTTCTGCGACATATCCCGTGGTTCTTCAGAACATATTAGGTTCGGAATACAATGTGGCTAATTTCGGATGTTGCGCAAAAACAATGTGCACAAATCATGAAGATGCCTATACCGAATGTATGCAATATCGGATTCTGATTAACCGTGCTCCGAAAATTGATATGGCTGTGATTTGGCTCGGAACCAACGATGCCGACAGATTCAAGGATAACTGGAGCGAAGCCGTTGATGATGATTATCTGGCGAGTTACAGAAGCATGCTTTTACTTCTTAAAACCGCAAATCCCGACATGAAAATCATCATACTCAATCCTTGCTACTGTTTCGTTGACTATTGGGAACAATCAATAGAAACTCATGTTCTGCCATTGGTCGACCGGATAGTCGAAGAGACCGGATATCCGATGTTTGATATGCACTCTTACACTCAGGAAAATCTGACCGAAGACGATTTTGCCGACCGTCTTCATCCGTCGGATTCGGGCAATATGACAGTTGCCGAAAAAGTTGCCGAATTGGTTCATCAATACGAATAAAAAAATCATGTTTATGAAAAGTGTCCCCTTTTAAACAGGGGACACTTTTTATGGTAGTGCGCCCAGCGGGCGCATGTTTCAAGGGGTGAAAGTCCCCAATCCGCCCGACAGCGGGAAGGATATAGCCAAGAGCAAGGGTGTCCCGGGTAATCGGGAATCTGAAGGAAGCTGGAGGCAAATCACTGGCCTGAC
>JAZQQT010000192.1:0-2567 GCA_045629205.1 Eubacteriales bacterium | reverse complement strand
CCTTTTTTGTTTTATTGTGCAGAAATATTTATTGCAGGAGTAAAGAAAACATTACCGTATATATCCTTGATTCTGTATGTAACACTGAGAGACTCATTTGTTAATTTCATATTTGCAAGGAATAATTCATCCGCGCTGAATTTGTTGCCTAAAGTATTACTGCTTGAATAACTGCCGTCGGCGCCGTAAATATCGCATATCGGCTGGATATTATCGCCTTTTTCTATTACGATTTCTCCTTTTGCTTCGGTATCGGTTTCGGTGCCGTAAACAGGTTTCGCTCCCGTAACACGGCCATAGGGAGATTCTTTATCAAACACCACACCGATTTCTACAGGTGTGTCGTTAAGCAATGCCGGAATATAGCCCACAGTCGTATAGCTTCCATCTGCATTTTCGGTATCCGACACCATATAGTAAGCGACAAGATGGCCGTCTAATGTAAGCCACGTGTGATCGTAATCCGCCACGAGATCGCCGTCATCATCGAAATCAATCGTGTTATCATATCCGAGATCAATATAATGACCGTTTTCTTCGACATAAACATTGAGTTCAACAGACTGAATGAGATCCCATTCGTCATCTGTAAGCTTAAGCACCTGTTTGCCGTTTTTATCGGTAAAGAAAATCTTTCCGGGGTCAAGCATATTTTGTGAAATCTGAGCGGCGGAAGATTCTGCGATATCGGTATCAAACCATGCCATATTGTCAGGCATACTGCGTCCGCTTAACGAAGAAAGCAGACTTACGACAGTCCCGAGATCGAGTGATGAACCCGATGCGGCAGTGCCGGAACTGTTAAGCAAACCTCCGAGAAGCGACGTTACGGGAGAAGCGGTCGTTGTTGATGTGCTTCCGCCGCCTATAGAATTGAGAACAAGATCGAGAATGCTTGAACCGGAGCCGAGAGAAGATAACGTTGATGTTGAAGCGGCAATCTGTCCGGAAGCTTCGAGACTTGCGAAGCTCTTGATACAGTTTACATAATCTTTATCAAGACCGAGTCCGTTATAAAGATTAACGGCGTTGTTCATACCGGACGTTGTTTCATATGGGAAATAAATACTCAAACCGTTCGCGTTGGAAATAGTGGAGCCGTTATATATTACGCATTCCTTTATTGCTTTTGCAAGCTTTTTACTGTCTGAAGTGCCGATTCTCGTTGCAAGATCAACGAGATCAACCTGATTGATGTTCTTTGAGAACTGGCGGGTGTTTGCTCTTGCATTTGAAACGACTTTATAATCTTCTCCTTTTATCATTTCGGTGGTTGATTCGGAAAAATCGCTGAATGCCTCGGGGATTTTTCCGTGAAGCGCGGCAAGATCAGTAACAGAGAGAGTTACCTTGCTGCCTTTACAGGATGAAACATAAGAATCTATAATCGTTTTTGCAAGAGTAGGAGTATCTATTGAGGTATTTGCCGAAAGTTTGTTAAGCCATGTGGTATAATACCAACCGGTGCCGGGTTCTGTTTCTTCGGACGCAATCAGATAATCCGCATACTGGTCGCAGACAAGAGCTGTTTCGAAAGTTGCCATAAGGCAGGCATCAAAACCGATTATGTCAAATTTTACTTTGGAATTTTCAAGTGCCGCACCGATAGCGCTGTTGATTTTCGGCAGCGTCATAGAGGATGATTGTCGGACTTCGTCATAACCGTATCCGGAAAGCGTTCCGCCGCCGTGATCCCAGAAAATCAAAATATATCTGTCGGCTTCGTAATAGCTCTTACAGTAGTTGATAAACTTTGTAAGGTTGGTCGGTTCTGTCATTGCCAATGTTCCGAAATCCTTCTCAAGAGGAATCAACCCGGAAGAAGTAACCTTATAAATCTGATTCTTCGTGTTGGAGATACCGTTTATCTTCCATTGATTACATCCGCCGGTTTCAACTATAATGTTGATTTTATCGGATAAATCAGCCGCAACCATTTCTTTGAGGTCACTGGTTGCCATACCGTATTTGGATTCAAGGTCGGTTCCGCACATGTAAACCATTATGGTAACTGTATCATTGCCGTTACCCTTTAAGGAAACATATTTATCCCGTGCTTTGCCGTCAACCGTAATTTTGCCGTCATCTTCTTCGTCAGCAATATATCCCGGATTGTCAATAGGGTCGTCAGGTGTTATCGGAACATCAAATCCACCGCTGCAGCTTTTGATTAAAAAGAAAACTACAATAATCGCAAGAATTATCAGCAGAATCTTTTTAATTCCGGAAGGCAATGCAGAAAAAAGCGACAGAATACCGCCTGAGCTTGCGCGATTTACGTTCTGACTGCTCCTGTTCCCGCCGGACGGAGTTCTTCCGCCGTTTCCAACCGGACCGTTTGTATCTACTCTGTGTCCGGATTGTGCGTTAACGCTGCCGGACGAAACCCTCTTATCTCTGCTGTGAGGTCTTTTTTCCATTTTTATCCTCTTTGGTACAATATTAGCGTAGCCGTAGGTCGGTACCACGACAGGATTTACGGCTATGCTTATTTTTGTTATAATAAGGTGGTAATGGATTGACGGTCACCTCTTTGAACTTTGCGTTCGCATTAGAAAGCGTCATCC
>JAZQQT010000191.1:0-17842 GCA_045629205.1 Eubacteriales bacterium | reverse complement strand
AACTTTCGGAAGAAGAACTTAAAGAGGTTATCGTCGGCAGAGAAGAACATTCGATAAAACCCGACGAAAACAAGCCGTGGATTTCGTGGAATCCGGCCGTTGATATCATTCACGGACCTTTAAACTGAAATCCACGATATTTGATTTATTCGGATAAACGCGGCATATACAACGAATTATACAAGGAAGCAGACGGTCACCCGTCTGCTTATGTTGTATGCGATAATAATCATTAAAATACTGTATATGTTTTTAAAAAGAATGCGGAAAAAAGTGAAGACTGTGAAGTTTGAAAATGGTCCATTTTGTGAACACACACTGTCCGACTTTAGTTTTTCACTGCAATGAAATAATCTCATATTAACCTCCTACCGTTTTTTATCGCAAACTAAATATAAAAAACCGCAATAGATTAACATAGTAATAATCATGCCAGTCAAGCTCATTGCAATCATCTCCTTTTACTATTTATTTAATCCGCTGAAATCAATGAATGGTATCGTCAAAAATACCAAAATTATAATTAGTCTGAGGAAATTCATTTTTTCGCCAGAAGCAATAAAGAAAGTAATCGCCATAAACCAGAACAACAAAAGACAACAAATTCTTGCGAACTTGAGTGCTTTTTCAGCTGTATGCAACATCTTCTCTTTCTCTTCCTGATCTGCTTTCTCATAAGCTTCCATAAACTCTTCATACCAATCTTTCTTTTTCTTCATATAATTACCTCCTTATGAATAAAACACATTTCTAAATTTGGGGGTCGTTATTTTGAAAGCTATAAATTTTATCCATAAAAATAAAGTATTCATATTATACTCAATATATTGAGTATTGTCAATAGGTTGAGTATGATATTATTAAAACGGAGGTGTTGATTTGTGATAAGTTATGCTCCGTTTTATAAAACACTATTTGAAAAAGGGATAACAGAGTATTATTTGATTTTCAAACAGGGACTTTCTGCGAATACTCTTTACAGAATAAAAAAAGGCGAGGCAATAAGCACAAAGACTATTGACACTCTCTGCTATATTTTAGATTGCAATGTCGAAGATATTATTGAATTTGTAAAAGAATGATATTTGAAAATAATTAAATATTGTTTTAGAGTATAAAAAGGAAGCAGACGGTCACCCGTCTGCTTCCTTGCTGTTATTTTAAAGAACGTCATTTTGTTCTCTGTTTATAAAGTCAGATATTATCTTATTATATTCCTCGTCGGAAAATCTATCGCGAATATCTTTCAACATCGCATACAAGTCTGCTGACAGGAAAAACGATCATATCTCTTCCGCAATCAAATAACTTATCACAAAACCAATCTGTCATAACATCGGTTTCGCGCGAAATAACTTCTTTTCGAAAAGAGTTTAAATACCGTTCCGGTATATTTACGGATGCGTGAGGAATGTGTAAAACAGTAAAATTATCCATTTTTTGTCTCCTTGTTTATGAAGAGGCAAAAAAAGACGCCTATCGTCACCGACAGGCGTTATATACATTTGTTTCCCTATCGGTCAAGCTTTAGCACCTTGCATTTACTGCAGGTTGCTGTGCGGTCAATGGGCTTGTCCCTCGCGCACTCTTCATAGGTTTATTGTTTGATTTATTTTTATCATATCACAAACTCGGCTGAGAGTCAAGTTTGTGTGAGAAGCTTCAGCAGTTCGCCGCAGTCTTTAAGGACAATATCGGGTTTATCGGGGGATGCGTCAAGAATATCCCGCGTCGTTTCGCCGCTCATGACGAGGACCGTTTTTATCCCCGCGTTGAGTCCGCTTTTTATGTCTGTATATATTCTGTCGCCGATAACTGCCGTCTCTTCGTGTTTGTATCCCGTCATCCTCATCGCTGCAAGCGGCATTTCGGGCTCGGGCTTGCCTATAAACACCGGTCTTTTTCCCGTGGCATTGAAAATCATATCGCAGACACTGCCGCAGTCGGGAACGTATCCGTATTCGGTCGGACAGACCTTGTCGGGATTTGTGGCAATATACGGAATGTCCTTCTGCGTGAGTATTCTCGATATGTCGTCAAGCTTTTTGAATGTCAGCTCGGTGTCGTTTCCCATAACGAGGCAGTCCGCTCCGTCAACGTCTCCCGTCACTTCAAAGCCGTATTTTCTCAGCTCGGACTTGAGGGATTCCGTTCCGCAGACGTAAAGTTTTGAGCCTTTATATTGTCCGCGAAGATATTCCGCTGTGACCTGCGACGAGGTGATAAAATCGTCTTTCCCTGCTTTTATGCCGAGTTTTTCGGCTTTTTTTACGTAATCCTCCACGCTGCGGGACGAGTTGTTTGTCATAAAAAGATATTTTCTGTCGGTCTTCTTTATGGTCTCAAGCAGTTCGGCAGTCCACGGAAAGAGTTTGTCTCCGAGCCACAGCGTGCCGTCCATATCGAAGAGAAAAAGCCGTATGCTTTTTACGTAATCGGTAACGTCTTTCATATATTGATATACTTATCTTTTTTCTTTTGTTTTGCCTCTTTGATCATAAAAGGCGTATGAACTATCGTGAGCGAACCGTAAACGATTGCGAGCAGAATTATAAAATAACAGAACCAGCCGCGGTCGAGATTGAGTATCGGCAGTCCGTCCATCGGAGGCTCACGGAGATAACCGTAGTTTACGCCGTAAACGGCAAGGGCGCTGTCTATATAAAGAAGAACGAAAATCAGCGCCGTGACGATAAGCAGATTGCGGAGGTAGGCCTTTTTGCCGAGCTCGACCTGACCCGTGATAACGAGGTGGATAGAGAACCACATAAGGGCGGCATGGTAGATAAAATACTGATAAACCTGTATTTTCGCAAAGTCAACGCCGATCGTGGGTATCAGCATGGCGAGAACCGGAGCTATCAGTCCGATTACCGTAACGGCGCTCAGGATTTTTTCCCGGGTCTCCTCGCTTTTTGTAAAAACGGCAAAAAATATCGCGAAAATCACGATGGAGCACAGATGCAGGGGAATATCGTCCTGATCGAGAACGTAGCCGCCGAAATCAGACGGCTCCATATTGACCATATCTTTTGTTATCTCACTCAAAGCGCAGATTACCGCGAAAATTATCGTGGCGGTCCGTGAGGAAAGTCTGCATTTGACCGAGAGTATCGTTGCCGCCGCAATAAGCGCAGCGCAGCTTCCCAGCAGTATGAAATGGTTTGTCGTAAACATAGGGATCAGTCTTATTCTCAGAAATTTTCCACAACGGTATATCCGTTTGCGGCGATTTCCGTTTTTTTACCGTATACGTCAACGGTTACGGGGTAGTCGTTATTGTTGCAGAGAGCTGTTATGCGCTTGCCGTTTGCCTCATAGTTCGATGCGTATGTTTCTCCCTCAAGCTTCAGGTCGTCTGCCGAGCGGAAGCGTCCGCCGTAGAAAAAGTCGTGATATTTTTCTTTAAGGTCTATCATTTCTTTAAGATATCTGCCTGTTGCGGGATATCCTGAAATATCCGTATAACGGCCTCTGTTCATAGAGACGTCGAATATAAGATTGAATGCGAACGCATAATTCCATTCTTTTCGCCAGTTTCTCTTTTCATCGTGGATATATCTGTTTGAAATAATACATTCGGGGAACGTCTCCCGGAAAAGCTCGGGAACGGCTCCGGGATCGTATGACATTCCGTAGGTGCAGCCGTGATTGTAGTCGAGCATGACGGAAATGCGGTCGTAAACGTCTTCGCTGCCGATTGCCTTGTTTTCGGGGAGTATTTCACGGACCGCAGCCACGTTTGCAACACGTCCCTGCGGGTCTCTGTCTGTTCTGTTGCCGTGCGGATGACGGGAATCGAAACAGAGCTTTGAACAGCTGCAGAGCTGGTCGTAGAATACCGAGTCGGCTCCGAGGTCAAGACGGAGTTTTGCAAGGTCGAGTGTCACTTTCCGCCATTCGTCTGTGCAGTGGCAGGCGGTTACAAAGGACTTGTAGCCGTATTGACGAAGCATCGTTCCTTCGTTAGAAAAGCCGTAGTGGTCGCGCCGTTCGTTGCCGTCAAGGTCGGTAAGGCAGATATCTTTGCCGATTTTTTTATAAAAGTCGGTTTTTATGTCAATAAGGCTTCCGTTTGTGTAAAGGTGAACGTGTCCGCCGAGCCTGTGTATCTCGTCTATCGCGGCGATAAGTTCTTCTCTGCCGCCGAGAGCCGGGTCGGGTTCGTATTCCGGATATCCGTTATCGAACCGTCCTTTCCACCATCCGAACACCATCAGTGTGTTGATGCCGTATTCCATGCCGTTTTTCCAGAGCTGCGGCAGGTCTTTGTATTTAAAGAATATTTCGCCGTATTGGTGCTTTAGTATGATTCTCTGCCATCCGGTCATGTTTTTGACCCAGTCGGGACGTCTTATCTGTTTGAACCATGTTTTTTCAGCCCATTTGCGGTAGCATTGCGAACCGCTTCTCCAGCCGCCCTTAAAAATGCCTATGACCGACTTTCCGGGGAATACCGTTTCGCCGGGCAGAACGTGCGGATAGTGCGATACTGCCATCGTGATTCGTGATACGGGGTCAAGACGGGGATTCGTTCCGACCGTGAGTGTGGCGGTCTGTGCCTCGTCGTCGTGGGCTGCAAAGTATATGAAGTTGTCTCCGGCTTTGAGTCCGCTCCATGACATCGAAAGATTTTCAGGGTAAGTATAAGGTGATATGATTTCGTGATAATCGGCAAACGTATATTCGGTGTGCGAACCCCACTGAACGCATGCGCGGGGATTTTTAATCTTTGCGCCGAGTCCGTCGGGACGGTAAAAGATTTCTTCTTCGGGGCGGCATCCGAGGTCGAGACAGGAAAAATACGGAAGCATTATCTCGTTGACCGTAACTTCCGATTTGTTTTCTATTTTTGCCGTAAGGTTCAGCAGCTCGCCGTCGTATTCGCCGTAAACCGTCAGAGCGATATCGTAGGTCTTGCCGTGTCTGTCGGTGATTTTTTCGTATTTTATTTCAAATCCGTTTTCGTTTTCGTCTATACGGACGGGTGTTTGCATATGTGAGAAAACCGATATTTCCTTATAATCTCCGTCGTCGAGGAAAAGCCGCCAGAAATCGTGGTTTTCGGTAAATTTCGGTTCAAATCCGTCTCCGGAAAATACAAGTCTGTTGTCTGATACGCTGAATTTCATTTTGTCACCTGTGTTTTAATAGTATTTACGGCATGGAAATCCGAAGATTTTCATGCCGATGAATTTGCTTTAGAGTATAATATTACTTGAGGAATTTCAGATCTTTGATAATTCCGGGTTCTTTTGCCTCACCCTTGCAAACCTGTATGAAAGCGATGATTTTAAGAACCAAAATAATGATCGAGACAACGACGGCGCAAAGCGGAACGATAAATGTCCAGCAGAGAACAGCGGCGACGATTCCGATAAGCGCGGAACAGATTTCCATCTTGATTGACTGACGCATATGGAATTTTACGTATGCGGATTCCTTTGAACAGATAGCCGCGATAATTACGCCTAAAAGCCCCACGAGATAGCAGATCATGGCGAAAACCTTGTTCTCGCTTATATCTTTTGCTTCAAATTCCGCGGTATGGTCGGATGGGTCACGGTATACAGTCTGCTGGTATACCGGCTGCTGATATGTCTGCTGAGGATTTGGCTGCTGCGCAGGCGCGATTTTTGTTCCGCAGGTTCCGCAGAAAACGGCGCTATCGTCAAGCTGAGCATTACAATTCGGACAATTTTTCATTTTTTCTCTCCTTACAGATATTATTTTATACTTTTATTATACATTATGTTTAATAAAAGTCAACCTTTATTTTACCCGATATATCTGGCAGGATTTTCTGTCAATATCCACCGTCGCTTTTCCGTTGACGATATCGACGTCGCATTCTTCGGTCAGACATTCGAGTTTTTTGCAGTCAAAACTGAATTCGAGGTTGAATTTCCACGCATCCATATAGTGGTTGAGGACAAAAAGGATTTTTTCATCGCCGCAGGTGTGCAGTATCGCACTTCCGAGATTGCGGGGCTGTGAATAAGGACCGGTTCCGTCGTCGCTCCAGTTTATCCATGTGATAACTCCGTCGGGCGTTATGCGGACAGCGGGGATAACGCCCGCATCGTCGGCGATTTTTCCGAATTCGGCGATGTCTTCAATCAGGTCGTATTCGGGGTCTTTCTGACCGATATATCTGTCGATATACACGGCGGAGCCGTTCTTATATGCCTGTTTCCCGGGCTTGATAAACGAGTAGTCGGCAGCCGTTCCGTCGTCATACATAACGGGGAGGGTTCCGGTAAAGAGCACGGTGCCGCCGTTTTCGCAGAATCCGTCGATCGCTTTTGCGGATGCCTTTGATATGATCGGGCTTCCGGGGAATACAACGAGCCTGAGTCCGTTAAGGTTCTTTGTGCCGTTGACTGTGTCGATTGCCGCCGCCTGCATACCGTTCTGCTCGGCGATACGGAACATTCCGACATATTCTTTTGAATATACGCCGGCTTTGATTCCGTTTATTTCGGGTTTGCCTTCGTAATAATCGTTATCGGCACAGGGCATCGGGTCTCCGATTGCGGTGTGTGTGTGAGCGGCAAGATCGTAGATGATTCCTATATCGTTAAGCGGAACGAGCTTGTCCCAGCTTTTGATTTTCTTAAATAGGATTTCGGGAGTTTCGGTCAGCACGTCTATGCTCGGACGTTTGTGTCCTCTGCACGAAACGGGGGAGTCACCCCATGTGTCGCGGTCGTGGAACATATACCAGTCTATCGCCTTGCATCCCTGAGCAAGAGCGCAGCGCGCCATAAATCTCATATGGTCGTCCGAAACTCTTTCGTTGACCTCCTTTGTCCATGTTCCCGACATGAATTCTGCGCTGTATGTGTAGTCGCAGTTGTCATTCATGAGCTTAAGAACTCTTGCCATCGACTGATATCCCGAGTAGCTCATAAATACGCCGCGGTAAAAGTCGTATCCTATTATTCCGTGTGTGGCTTTTTCAAAGTCGGGCATACGGGCGGGAACGCCTTCGGGCAGATGGGGGTTGAGGTTTGTCATAAAGGTAACGTTGTTTTCGTTTATGCCGTTTGCTTCATGCATTTTCCGTAATTCGTCGATATATTTCGTCATGCACCATGTTTTGAAATACATCCAGTCGGCATACCATGCAAAGTCTGCGCCGAGCGTTTCGGGCACAGCTCTCGGCGGCTCAACGTCTTCGATGCGGGCATATTTTTTACCGTATGGCAGATTAGCGGCAGTTCCGTATTTTTCGGTGAGGAACTGATGATAAAATCCGCCTCTGTCGGTGTTTACGTGGTTGTAGTCGGAGGCAAGCAGACTGTCCTGCACGATATACGAGATCTCGTTGTCGAGGTTTATCATTGTGATGCATCCGCCGTTGACTTTGAGGTGCGGACGAATGATTTTGTCGACTTCGTTTATCCATTTGCGGGTCCAGTCGAGATAAAGCGGATGGAGATACGATGGCTGCGCGCCTTCGTGTATCGCGATCCAATAGCCCTTTGTCGGTTTGCCCTCGCTGTCATAGCAGTAGATCTCGGGCGTGTCCATACAGAGAAAACGGGGATATCCGCCGTAGTTCATTTCGGCGCAGACAAATGGGCCGCATCTGAAGTTGAGGTTAAGACCGTATTTTTCGACCAGCTCCAGAAATCCGTAAAGATTCAGCTTCGGGTCGGTTTCTCCGGTAAAGTCGTAAACGCCGTCGGGGTATTCCTCGCTCGGCTCTTTTATCATGTGGGTATTCCACGGAGTATATGCCGTAACCGTTTTAAGTCCTGTTTCGGCAAATCGTTTTATGATCGTTTCCCAAACTTCGGGGTCAAGGCGGTAATACTGTATTTCGCCGCCGAATATTTCTTTTGAATCGGGTTTCATATCATGCTCCCAAATATTTTTTACAGTATAATACCACATCCGCGTATAAAAGGCAAGAATAAAACTCACTGAAAACACAAAACAGACCGTGTCGAAAGACGCGGTCTGCTTTAGTTTGATATTTCTCAGTCGTTAACAACGAAGGGAGCGATTTTTGTGTAAATGTCAAAGTCGCATTCTACGTAAACGTCGTGCCATTCCATAGTGTAGGCGGCACCCAGCAGAGATTTTCCGGAAACCTTCAAACCCTGTCCGTCGGAAAGGTGCACATCGGCGGCGACGCTCGAAACAGCGTCAACGAAACTTCTGATGTCGGTTAATGTGTCGAGTCTGATTTTTGCTTTCATAACTGAAGCCTCCTTTTTCTTTGATAACAATATCATATCATCCCGATTTGAAAAATAGGTTGTGTTAATGCGAATAAATCTTGAAAATATTTACACTGCGTATAAAAATTCGTCAAATACACCGAGCACCCGTGGAATATACAGTCCGAGCATAAGAATACAGACAGCGGCAAGCAAAACAGTCCAAAATTTCAGACTGCCTTTAAGCCCGAAGAAAACCTTGTGCACAAACAGGGCAAAGACCGGCGGGAAAACGGCAAACAGCGGATGCCATCTGAAAGCATTCACAATGTCGCCTTTAAGCAGGCAGAGCCAGGCGCGTGTCATTCCGCAGCCGGGGCAGGGGATCCCGAGCAGCTTTTTGTAGGTGCATCCGAACAAAACTCCGTAAAGCACGCAGAGCCCGATTCCTGATATCCACAGCAGTATTTTGAGCCACCACGGGCAATTTTTAAATATCGGCATTCTTTACACTCAGCCTTGAAATAAAATAGATGGCTGCGAATCCCGCCGCGGCGGCGAGAACGAACCAAAAGTATGTCAGCGGTCCGCCGAGCTCGGGGAAAACGCCTTTTCTGAAGATATCCGCCGACGAAGCGGCGGCAAATCCCGCGCAGGCATAAAACGATTGCGCCGGATATTTTTCCATGCAGAAGTCAAGCAGCTTGGCGAGAAGCAGAACGCCTGCGACCGACGCGATGCCGATCGGCAGCAGGTATAGTATATCAAACGATTTTACGGCGTTTATCACGCTTTCGTAAATACCGAAAACGAGCAGCATGTGCGAAAAGGATATTCCGGGCATAACCAGCGCGACTGCGATCATGATGCCGGCAAGGATAAGCAGCGGAATATTTGAGGTCGAGACCGAGCTGCTTTCGGGAATGAGCGACAGCAGAATGACCGCGGCGATTCCCGCAATCAGAAGCGGAATGCCGGAAAGTATGCTTTTTTTGTCTGTTCCTCCGCGCCTGATTACCGACGGAAGACCTCCGAGCACCGCGCCCACAAAGAACGAATATACCGGCAGCCGCAGATTTTCGGTCAGCCACGACATTGCGCCCGAGAAGAGCACAAAGCCGCCGCCTACGAATAATACATAAAACAGAAGCGTTCCCGCCGATTTCCAAAAACTTCTGAAAATGTTGCTTATGGATTTAAGCAGCTTGTCGTAAAATCCGAGAACAAGCGCCATCGTGCCTCCGCTTACTCCGGGAATAAGCATTGAGGCTCCGGTAAATAACGCTTTAAGCGCTTCTGTAATGTGTTTTTTTGATTTTTTAAGGAATGAAATTTTTTCGCTCATCTTGACCGTCCGTTTTTTTACTGCCGTAATTTTAACACGGCGGAGCGATTGTGTCAAGATGTCAGGCTTTCTTTGCGCCCCACGTCGAGTTTCTGTCGTATGTCTGCAGATCAAAAATAAATCTCGAAAACGGGAAATCCAGCCCGGGACAGTTTGCCTTTTCCACGGGCGAGACCTCGTAGTGACCTATGATATGCTCGCGGTCTATCGGAAACTCCACACCGTATTCTTTTCTGCAGAGACAGATAAGATACCTGAAAAGCTCGATGCCCGAGTTATACTGCTCCTGTGTGAGCTGACAGGTCCTCTCGTTTTCGAATATGACCGAAACGGTATAAAAATCCGCGTTTGTTCTGCGGTTGCGCACAAGGGTATTTGATGATTTCGAATAATAGTTGCTGTGATACCTGTCTTCCGATTTATAAGTTGTTTTACAGATACATCCTGCCGCCATGACCGGCAGAAAGCGGTATATTGTGCCGTCCTTCGCAATGCCGAAGTGCGCCGCGATGCCGCTGTCGGGGTCCTTGAACCAGAATCTGGTCCTTTCCATGGTGTCGCCTGTCTGATGGCAGCAGATCATGTCGGGAAACTGCCCCTGCCTGCTGTATAGGTGAGGCGAAGGTTCGTTGATGATGTTTTCGATGATTGTTGTATTGAATGTCATTTTTTTCCGTCCTTCCGGCTCGGTCGCCTCCACAGCGCGACTTTGTCGTATATTTTTTTGCGGTGTCAAAGCCCGTTGGCAGCTTCACATTTCGCGATGTAATTATATCATGTTATTCACGGAAAATGGTGACAAAAGTTTTAATATTTCTCAAACTGTGAAATACAGGATGGGATATCGTTCACAATAAGTCAACAAATATATGATGATTCGGTCTGATCGCCGACAACTCTGCCGTTTGCTGTATCGACAAATATATGTTTTTATGATAAAATGTATTACATAAATAAAAAAATCAAAAAAAATATGCAAGGAATCACGATATTTTGCGAGTAGATAGGTGAAGGGACCTTTCAGACAAATATAACGGAGGTGATCGAATGGAAGATGATCGCATTGTCGACTTGTTTTGGCGGCGCAGCGAGGACGCTGTCAAAGAAGCATCGTTAAAATACGGGCAGTATCTGTATGGCATAGCGTATGGGATTCTGTCTGATGCGCAGGACGCGGAGGAATGTGTCAACGATACTTATTGCGACGCATGGGAAACCATACCTCCCCATCGTCCTTCCGTGCTTTCAACTTTTCTCGGAAAGATTACACGCCGCATATCGATTGATTTGTGGAGAAAGAACTGCGCCGAAAAACGCGGCGGCGGTGAAATTGCCGTTGCTCTTGACGAATTGGATGATTGCGTATCGGGCAGCAGTAATGTTGAGAAAGAAGTGGAAAGAAAGGAAATGACACTTAAAATCAATGCATTTCTTGTTTCGCTTCCCGATACCGAGCGAGGTGTTTTTTTATGCAGGTATTGGTATTTCGATTCGGTTTCTTCAATTGCAAAGCAGTTCGGTTTTTCCGAAAGTAAGATTACGTCTATGCTGCACCGGACAAGAGTCAAGCTCCGTGTGCTGTTGGAAAGAGAGGGATATTAAATGAGATCAGATGATTTACTCGATATTATCGGCGAGGTCGATGACGGTATGATCGTTGCCGCAAAGAATAATAGCAGAAACAGAAAAAGTGTTTGGATCAGATTCGGAGCCGTTGCCGCTTCATTTGTTTTTGTCTTTGCCGTAGGTGTTATATCAGTGATTTTGTTATGTATTTTGATATTTGGTTCTGCATGCGGGCACAAACTTGTTATGCCGAAAAAGGATGCCGAAAGTGTAAATAAAGACGCCGGAAAAGTCATGAGCTTTGATTGGCCTTATTTTTCTACTGCAGAGGAACTTACCGAAAAAGCAAGCGATGTGTATACCGGAACCGTGACAGATATTTCGTTTGATGTTATTGATTTGAAAACCGGAAAAACAGCATGTAAAGATTTAGCAGAAGCAGAATATCCGATGTTATGTGTTATTTATACAATAGAAACAGAAGATTACTATAAGGGAAGTCAAAGGGAAGTAGTTCAATTAAAGACTGAAGGCGGCTGGACCGGTTTTAAGGATGATGAACAGCGTGCGGTGTTGGATGATTTTGAGAATATCGAAAAAGACCGTGTCTACTTCGAAGCCGATCAATTCGACAGATTATCTGTCGGCGAAACCTATGTTTTTTGCACTCAATCACTTGCCGGAGGGCCTGATTACATTTATAATCCGAATCAGTTCGCTTTCCAAATTGATTCCGCAAATGCAAAAGCAGTGTTGGCTTGTGTTAAATAAAGTGTTTTTGTCTTAAATTATAATTGATGAAAGAGGCAAGCCGTCAGGCTTGCCTCTGAACTGTTATAAGGTGCGGAATTATTTCAGTAAGTGCAGTAAAAAGGGATTTTGAATGTATTTTTGTCTTGATTTATGAACGATTTGTTATTATTCGATGGTATCCGATGTCATGTCGATTGTGCCCGAGAACTTATATGTGTATGCTGCAAGCAGCAGTCCGAGCACTGCGGCGATAAAACTTGTAAGCTGCAGGTTGCATACCGGCACTCCGAACCAGTCGAATTTCAGGTTCGGCGTCCACTGAACAAACAGAGTGCCGACCGTTTGTCCGAGAAAAATACATGCCGTTGACGCGATCGAGTAAAAAGAAAAAAAAGCCGTTCTGTCATCTTTCGGCAGCTTGAGATATATAAGGTTTCCGGTGACCATACTTATACATGGATTAAACAGGTGTCCCACAACGATGGCGATAAAATAAAAATACTGTGTGTCTGCCGAAATGAATACGTTGCAGATATAGGCGAGCGAGTATCCGGCGAGGGCAAACGCCAGCGTTTTTACCCACGGTCTTTTTTTGAGTATTACCGTCCAGATGGGCGTGAGGATAAGGATCATGGGCGTGCTGATCAATCCCGCCGATGAGATCAGCGTGTATGACATCTTGACGTTTTCCACAAGGTGGAGCGTAAAAAAGTTTCCGATGATCTGACCGATGAATGTCCAGAGGCAGGGAATCATTATTGTCTGAAGAAAAGGTTTGTTTTTTATCGGCTTTATCAGTAGCGAAAAATCCGTTTTCTGCGGAATATCTTCGCCGTCGTAATAAGGGTATTCTTTAACGAACAGCGCCGTAAGGAGCGCGATGATCATTGAAAACGCCAATGCCGCGATTCGCATAACGATGATTGCCGATAACGCAGGCGGCATCTCGGCGAATGACAACTCTTTCGCTTCCCACGAGTCAACAAATATGCCGGCGAGGAAGGAAGATATGATATTGATGATGGTATTGACAAGCGATGATACTGATGTAAAGTTTACACGCTTTGAAAGAGGTATGCTCTGCATCGTGTATGCGCTTGAAGCGGGAGAGACGATCCCTCCCAGCAGACTGTTCACGATCGAGACCGCAAGATATATTCCGAGCTTGCCGTCGTTTGCGATTTTGAGAAACGGGATCAGCGTAATAACGCCGTATGTAAGAAAATTCGATATGAAATTATACGCCGTGATAAACGGTTTTCTTCTCAGAACACGCTCCCACAGCAGAGGTGACAGTATCTGAATGAGTCCGCACAGCGTTGTTATCATGGAAATGTATCCGATAAACACATCGTCCGCGCCGATTGCCAGCATCAGCACCGAAAAGAAGGTTCCGCCTGTCAGCGCGGCGGCAAGTGTCGTCAGCCATCCTGTTCCGAGAATCGTGCGCCTTGCCCGGGCGCATCCGTCGTTGTTTTCAAAACAGGCGTCTTTTACGGTATCTGTAATGTCAGCCAAAAACGAAATTATTTTCATCGTGAATGTCATCCTTTTCGGTTTGTCGCAAACTCAGACAGTGTATCATAAAAAACATAAAAAAACAAGCGCTGTGTGAACTTTTTTACTTTTATCGAAAAAACCGCGCTTTTGTCTTGAATTTCAGTGTCCTTTTTGATAAACTGTTCGTATAAATGGGTGAAATCAAAAAAAATGAAGGTGTATCAAATGAAACAAATCAAATCACTTATCTCATTGTCGATTGCGGTTCTGCTTATGATCGGCATAATTTTCCCCGTCGTTTTGTCTGCCGACGGTGATATTCCCGAAAAGATACCCGCGAACGAGTGGATGAAATATATTGCCGACAGCGCGTATGTCAACAGTATGAATATCCCCGGAACACACGATTCCGGTATGTATTATTGCGATGACTGGACGTCCTCCTACGCCATAACGCAGAATACCGATGTGACAGGTCAGCTTGAAGCCGGCGCGAGAATTTTTGACATACGTCTGCGTTATTCCGGCAACAATACCGCGATGATATGTCACGGTCCCGGCTCTGCACTCCGTTACGATGCGCAGATTCCGGCGGCTACCGAGGATGATGAAGATACCTATTACTACTATGAAACGGTTTTGAAACAGATTGCCGATTTCCTTATTGCCCATCCGTCCGAAACGGTTATCATTACCGTTCAGCATGAACATGACGCGGATGACGAAGTCGATTACGACAGTGAAGGCGAGCCCGATGATTCCCGCAATATTTATACAGCAATGGAAGCTGCCGAGAAAAAACTCGAAACATGGTTGAAAGACGAGAACGATCCCACACTCAGCCATATCATACGTATATGGAAGGTGGAACGCTACAAAGTTAACCGGACTCTCGGCAGCGCCCGCGGAAAGGTTTTTATTTTCGAATACGGAACGGGTTTCGGTGATCTGATGCCCGACGCAAGAAATAAATATGAATATACTTTTGCCGAAAAATGGAATGTTCTTTTCCCTTATTTCAACGAAGCGCCCGTTCAGAATATCGAAGAGTTCAAAGACGAAAAAAAATTCCGTGCCGCATATACCTCCTGCACCGGACAGAAAGCATTGAACCGCAAGGGCGAAACCGTTTACAATAACGTCGGCGTTCCGTTCTTTGACAGTTGGATTATTCCGACCCCCGATAAAGAAGGAAAATCGATGCGTAAGCTGCTTCTTGCTTACAACTTCAAAAAAGGCGCTTATTACGGCTGGGTTTCCATGGATTTCCTCGATGAGGATCTTGCAAGAAAGATTTTCGATTCCAATACATTTAAGGGCGAGCCTAACCGGATCGCCGAGCAGCCTCAGACTTATATCAGCGATATAAAAGGCTTCCTCGACGGTGATTATGATGATGCTCTTGAGGAATGTCTCAATAATGGTTATCAGGTTCTCGTAGGAAAAAAATCAAGCGGCGGTATCTACAGGGATATGAATCCGGACGGTGATCCGATTATTATCGGTTACAAGACCACAACAAACCCGAATAACGCCATCAGGGATATCGTCGGCACCTACGACGATGACGACGGACCGAGCGGTTATACCATGGTTGAGGTCAGCGGCTCGTATTTCGACTATTTTACCCGTCTTTCGGGATGGTCAAGTGAATATACTTATCTGTTTTATTCAAAAAAAGGCAATAAGGCTCCGATTACCGAGCTTGAAATGCTCGATACACAGCGCGGCAAAGAGATGGTCAAGCTTGTAAAGACAAATACGAATTTCAACCTTCAGGAAGGTCTCGACCGTTATTGCGGAATCTCCGTAACAAGATCCGCCGCTTCTTCCTACAGCGGCTCGACAATATCCGAGGGCACACTGGCTATGATTCTCGGTATTCTCCTTTTGGTCATTGCCGCTTATGCCGTTGTCGTAACGGTTATGTTTGTCAAAAACAGAAAAAAAACAGATAATTGATCCGGAATTTCAAAATATAAATCAATACAGCCTATACCCGATTTCAGGGTATAGGCTGTTGTGATATCCGTCTTTATTTTTCGGCGTTTTCCTTTCCGTAAAAACGCGGGTCGAATATATCGTCGATGGGGGAGGGCTCTTTGCGCTCCCAGACCTTGCGGACGTTTTCGTAAACCTCGTCCGGGAATGTGTATTTTTTATTTGATGTTGTGGGGAGAAGCATATCTCCGGCAACTTCGGGCGTGCAGCATGCGTTGTCGTCGCGGAAACGGTCGCGCACTTCGGGAATACGGAAGTCGGGGACCTCTTTGGGTTCGTTGCCGTCGAGAATCGAACGCCATGCCATCATGCCGCAGAGATTCATATCGCAGGCGGTGTAAACGTCGATACTCCACTGCCCGTCGGGGTTGCCGAGAATCTTTTCCACAAAGCAGTGTGTGGTGTAAAAGTCGCTTCCGTCGTGCATGTCTTCGACTTTTTCAAGCCCGCCGCCGATATCGTCGAAGGTCGGGTCGTATTTCGTCCAGTTGCCGTCAACGGTAATCGGACAGTCGTTGACCTGATACATATTGAAAATTCTGTCGTCCGCGTCGCTCATATTAAAGTGGTGATCTCTGTAACGGCCGGACTCCATCATTCCTTTTGTTCCGTAGATCTGCCAGTTTGAGCTTCCGGGTTCCATTTTAAGACCGCCGTGAATACTCTTTACGACTGCTCCGTTCTCAAGCGTGATCATTTCAAGACATGCTTTTGACGGCATACCGATACGCATCTGCTTTTCTTCGGTATTGAGATTCGTTTCAAAGCCCACGACTTTCACGGGGCGTTTTCCGGTGATCGTTATAACGGGACCGCAGGAATGTGAGCAGTAGAAGGTGCCGAACATATTGTTGCGCCAGTGATCCTTCTGACCGTATGTGATTTCGGGCCATATCGAGGAACAGTCGTGTATGTATTCGCCTTCGGCATACTGGATTTCTCCTATATCGCCGTTCTTGTAGCGTTTCCACATTTCGAGAGGTGCGCGCATGTAGCAGTAATTTTCGGCATAGGCATAAACAAGCCCTGTTTTTTCAACCGTTTCAACAAGCTCAACGAGCTGCGCGGGAGTTTCGGCAGCCATGACTTCCGACATTACATGCTTGCCCGCTTTCAGACATTTGACTGCGTATATCGCATGTTCGTTTGCGTAGTTCGCAAGGACTACGGCGTCCATATCGTGTTTTATAAATTCGTCGAATGAAGTATAAAGAGCAACGTTCTGCCCACGTTCTTTAGCGTATTCGTCAACTTTTTTGAGCAGCGGCTCATATTTGTCGCAGACAGCAACGAGTTCCGCATGGGGATGGCGGAGGGTTTTGTCGATCATCGAAAAACCTCTTGCGCCGCCGAAAACACCTATTCTTATCTTTTTCATTGAGGCAATCTCCTATCGAATATCAAGAATTTTCCGCATCGGTCTTATTCAACTCTTCCTGAGTGTAGAACAGAGGCGCAAGCGGTGATTTTTTATTTCCGAGCCAGATCTCACGGACGTTGTCAAATGTTTCGTCCGGAATATCCATGGGCTCGAACGATGTGTTCGGTAAAAGCTGCTTGCCTGCGATTTCGGGAGTGCAGCAGGCATTGTCGTGGCGGTATTTGTTTCGGATTGCCGGAATACGGAAATCGGGGACTTCCTTCGGGCGGTTACCGTCGAGAACCGAACGCCATGCCATGATTCCGCAGAGGCCCATATCGCTGGCAGTGTAAACATCTATGCACCACTGTCCGTCGGGATTGCCGAGGATCTTTTCTATAAAGCAATGTGTTGTGTAGAAATCACTTCCGCCGTGCCCCTCGGATTTGACTGCTATGTCCTGCCCGACCTCGCTCACGGGATTGTAGCATACCCACTGACCGTTGCATGCAATGTTATTCTCCTGCCACATATTGAAATCCATTCTTCCGTAACGTTTGGATTCCATCATGCCCTTTGTTCCGTAAACCTGATAGTTTATGCTTCCGGGTTCCATTTTGAGACCGCCGTGGATGCTTTTAACGATGGCTCCGTTTTCGAGAGTGATTATTTCAAGTGATCCGCATACACTTACGCCGACATCACGCTGCGTTTTTTCATGGTTTGGATTTGTTTCAAAACCTACGACCTGAACGGGGCGTTTGCCCGTGATTGTGATAAGGGGACCGCAGGAATGTGTGCAGTAAAATGTTGCGAACATACGGTTGCGCCAGTGATCGCGCTCGCCGTAAGTTATGGATGGCCAGATTGACGTGCAGTCGTGTATGTATTCGCCTTCCGCATACTGAACGTCGCCTATATCGCCGTTTTTGTAACGTCTCCACATTTCAAATGTCGGTGTCATATAACAGTAATTCTCTGCGTATGCGTATACGAGACCTGTTTCTTCCACTGTCTCAACCAGATCAACAAGCTGTGCCGGCGTTTCGGCGGGCAGAACTTCGGACATTACGTGCTTGCCCGCTTTCAGACATTTGACCGCGTATATCGCATGCTCGTTTGCGTAGTTGGCAAGGACAACGGCAT
>JAZQQT010000190.1:0-3174 GCA_045629205.1 Eubacteriales bacterium | reverse complement strand
TTATTGACGCTTTTCCTTGATAGACAATATATCCTCTATGCGCAAAGAAAACTTTGCAGCAAACCATTGACAAGTTTACTTGGCGGCAGCATAATAGTGACAAGAACACTTAGCAAGGAGGCGTTTCTATGAAGAAAGAGGAGATTTTAAAGGCAAGCAGCAAAGAAAACAATAGTAAAGATTTAGCTGAACTCGAAATAAGCTATCGTGCCGGTAATATTGCCGGACGTGTTGGAGCCATTGTCTGCTGTTTGATTTCGGTTATTTCCTTTTGGATAACTGATACAATGCTATACAGCCCTTGGATCATATATTTCAGTATTCTCGGAACAAACGGGCTTGTTAAATATTTGAAAATCAAACGCAAATCAGATCTCGTGCTGGCGATACTCCTTTTATCACTGTGCATCCTGGGGCTGGTCTTTTTTATCCTTCGACTTACAGGTGTGGGCGCATGAATGATGAACTAAAATTAAAAAACAGCTTGAAAGAGGCACGGGCAGAAGCGAATCTTTCACAAGCTCAGCTTGCAGAAATGGTCGGCGTATCAAGGAACACAATCAGTTCGATTGAAACAGGACAGTTCAATCCTACGGCGAAATTAGCATTAATTCTCTGTGTGGCTCTGGACAAGAAATTTGAGGATTTATTTTACTTTTAAGGAGAAGTGGCATAGAAAACTTAACTTTGCTTGTATTGGGCATTTATATTTCTGTTCTTGGTATCGTAAATATCAAAGGGAATATCAGCACGATTCATTCATATAACCGAAGAAAAGTCAAAGAGGAGGATATACCGAAATACGGCAAAGCAGTCGGAACAGGGACGCTTATTATGGGGACATCATTAATAACTGCTTTTGATAGTATGTGCTTTTAGTACGCGTACCTGAGGTTGAAAAAGCTTTACAAACAACTATTAGTCGAATGTTGTGCGTATTTTATATACATGCTGATTTCCTTCACTAAAAGCAGTATGCCGTGCATTAAACGGAGGAAATCAACCCCAAATGGAACAAAGCCAATAGTAATTGAAAAGCAGTAATTAAAGAAACGATTATTGGAATGAGGAAGATATTATCGCATTGATTACGGGTGCGTATTCGCAAAGATATATAGGATAAACAATTTTTGCGTACACAAACCACTGGTTAGAACCGTGATTCGATAGAACTAATTTATGAAATAACATCTGATATTCCGTCTTTGCCTTGTCAAAAATGATTCCGGACAAAACAGAGCCAAAAATGTCGGATATTTGTCGCAACAATACGCTAGCATAGAGAGGATTCAATATGGATTGGATAAGCATTATACCCGAATCGATACAATATATCGAAAACCATATAACCGACGATATTTCTGTCGAAAGCGTGGCAAAGAACTTTAATATTTCGCCGTTCTTTTTCCAGAAGGGTTTTATGATAATGTGCGGGTATTCTGTCTCAGAATACATTCGAAATCGTCGCCTTTCCTTGGCAGGAACTGATCTTTTGAACAAGGAAAACACGATAACCGATATTGCCATGAAGTATTATTATGATTCGCCGGACAGCTTCACGAAAGCTTTCTGCAGATTTCACGGAGCAACGCCGACCGCCGTCAGAAAAGGAGAGAAAACACTTAAAACGTTTGCTCCTCTCAAAGTAAAGATTGTATTGGAAGGAGGTTACTTACTGGATTATAAAATCGTCGGTAAAGAAGCTTTCTCGATTATCGGTGTCTCGAAAACATTCGAGGACGACATCGACGGAAACGAAATTAATAATTTCTGGAACGAAGTTAAAACATCCGAATACGGAAAGCATATTGCGATGAATTTAGGCATAAATATCGCCGATACAAAGAATAATCAGATAAAGTATTTGGCGGCCGAACTTTATAATCCTCAAAAAGACTATCCGCAGCATCTCGAGATACATACGATTCCTGCACGTGACTGGGTTATCTTTCCCTGCGTAGGGCCTGCACCCGAAACGATGATGCGAACATACAATCAGATTTACACAGAGTGGTTACCGACACTCAACGAATATGAGATTGACGACGATTTTATCGTAGAATACTACGAAGACGAATCAAAATACGAGAAGGCATTTGAAGATAAAAATTACTGTTCCGAGATATGGTTTCCAATCAGAAAACGGTAGAAAACGCCTTCTGTTCGGGCATCTGTTCTGCCGATATAACGGAGGATGATGTTATGAAAAAGAATATCGGTGCCAAAAAAATTGTTTGTGCGATTATGATAGTTGTCTTGATACTTCTGAGCGCGCCCGTAATCGTATATCGCAATCAGATTGCCACATTGTCTTCCGTGAAAAAAATAGACGATTATCCGATATATCTGATGGACTATAAAGGGACCTATTGGTTTGACGACTATATGAAAACGAACGGAAGCGATGACGATGAAGACCTTATTCGTTTTCTCGAAAACAAATTAACTTACGGATTAATAAGTAACACCGGAAATATAGAAGAACGTCCGAATGCCATGTGTACCTGTTTCGTTTGCGAGAACGAAAACGGCGAAATACTCTACTGCAGAAATCTTGAAGAAAGTATATATTGTCCGTCTGTTGTAGTGATTACGCATGACGGCACTTACCAAACAATCGGAACGTCATTTCTTCTGGAAGCGCCGAAGAACGCAACTTTTCTTACAAAGAACACCACGATGCTTTGGGAGCCTTATTTTACGGCCGACGGAATGAACGAAGCAGGCCTTGCAATAAGCGATTTATCGGTTCCATACTCTCCCCTACCCGCAAACGACAATGCACCGTGCCTTACTTCCGACCAGATTTGCCGACTTGTTTTAAACGAAGCATCCACCGTCGACGAAGCCGTTATGCTTTTCGATACCTTCAAATTAAATGCTTCGATGTTTGAGACACTTTCAGCCTGTCATTTCTTAATAGCAGACAAATCAGGAAATATGGCTGTGGTGGAAATTCATGACGGTAAAGTAGATGTGGTCGAACCGATTCATGATAACTATATGACCGTAACCAATTTTTACTTAAACGATGACACTTCCTCCGGTACCGGCCAGGCAAGATATAACTTCGTAGAAGATGCATTAGCCGCGAAAAACGGAGTAATGACGGTTGACGAGGCCCTTGATTTGTTAGCATCCGTCACTGACCCGTTCATCCATGCAGAGTGGTCT
>JAZQQT010000189.1:0-11943 GCA_045629205.1 Eubacteriales bacterium | reverse complement strand
CTCGGCGAGTGAGTCTATCATTTCTTTGCAGTGAATATCAATATAATCGTTAATCATATTTTATCTCTTTCCCGTAACTTCGATAAAGCGTTTATATTTTTCATCCCATTTATCGGTTTCTTCCGGCATATAAAATTCGTTTTCTTCTGTCTGGATTTTACGTGCCTCGGCAATGCTTTCAACCTGTCCCATTGCCAGCAGCTGAACGGTAAGATTACCCTGTGCCGTAGCCTCTGCCGGTCCTACGATAACTTTTTTGCCGGTTGCGTTTGCCGTAAATCTGCAGAGGTTTTTGTCTTTTACGCCGCCGCCTATCAGATGAACGACTTCGATTTCGTAGCCGAGAAGTTTTTCAAGTTTTTCTATGTAAAATCTGTAGGTAAGGGCGAGGCTCTCGAGAATGCAAAGAGCGATTTGTCCTTTTGACGCAAGTGTGGACTGATTGGTATTTGTGAGAAATTCGTTCATTCTTGCGGGAAGGTTTCCGGGGACTCCGAACGGCGCATAATCAGGGTCGATATATACGTTTGCCGTTTTTTCGGTAAGCAGCATTTTGTCTATATCTTTAAAAGAAATGTCTTCACCTTCACGCTGCCACTGTCTTCTTGTTTCCTGCAGCAACCACAGTCCGGAAATATTCCTCAGCAAAAGAATATTGTCTCCGGCTCCGCCTTCGTTTGAGAATTCCTCTTTGAAACTTGCTTCGTTAATGACCGGTTCCGGCGTTTCCGCTCCGAGAAGCGACCATGTTCCGCAGGAAATAAAGCAAGCCCTGCTTCCTTCTTCGATAGGAGCTGCGGCAACCGCAGATTCTGTATCGTGTGAAGCAACTGCGATAACCTTCGCCTGATTGATTCCGAGTTCTTCAGCGAGCTCTTTTCTTAATATTCCTCTTACGGTTCCGGGTTTTACGATTTCCGGAAGAATGTCGGTTCTCAGTCCGAGTTCCGCAATCAGTTCCTTGTCAAATTCGCCGGTATATGCGTCAAGCATCTGGGATGTTGATGCGATCGTGTATTCAACGTTCTTTTCTCCGGTAAGGAAATATGACAGAAGATCAGGCGTAAACAAGAGTGTTCCGGCTGATGCAACTATGTGCGGTCTGCGTTCTCCGAGAGCGTAAAGTTGAAACAGAGTGTTGAAATCCAAGAACTGTATTCCCGTTTTGTCATACAGCTTTTTCTTGTCATATCTTGCAAATACTTTTTCCTGAATGCCGACGGTCCCGGTATCTCTGTAATGAAGCGGATTGTCGAGTAAAACTCCGTTTTTGTCAAGAAGACCGAAGTCGACTCCCCATGTATCGATACCTATCGAGTCTATATCTGCATGCCCTGCGGCAACACATTTTGATAAACTTTGTTTGATTTCATAAAACAGCCTTAATATATCCCAATAAAACGAACCGCCTATCATAACAGGATCGTTTGAAAATCTGTGGATTTCCTGCGTTTTCAGTTCTTTTCCGTCATAAATTCCGAGTATGGCGCGCCCACTCGATGCGCCGAAATCAAATGCAAGTACTTTCATCATTTTCCTCCGTGTAATTCCTATTTCTTATTTTACTATATTTTTTTTGAGAATGCAATAGGTTTTCATAAATGCCCTTGAATTGGATAATAATTTGTAGTATAATATAAAATAGATATTTTTATGTCGGAGAGAATTGTAATGGCTGATCTTGTATTGTTTCAAAACCTCAGAAAACGTATAATAGACGATGAATTTTCGTCGTTGAACGACCAGCAAAGAGCTGCCGTTTATCATTCTGATTCCACTTTACTTATTCTTGCGGGAGCGGGGAGCGGAAAAACAACCGTTCTTGTTAATAAAATACGCTATCTTCTTAAATACGGAAATACATATAACTGCACCGAAACATATAAGGATATCGATGATTCGGATATCGAATTTCTGAGCGACTGCGTCGATAATCCGCAGCTGCGTGTCGGCAATCGATACGAGTATCTTATGAATGAAGGCAGATTGTTTCCTTCTGCTCTGCTCGGTATTACCTTTACAAATAAGGCTGCGGCTGAACTCAGAGAAAGAATCGCTAAGGATCCTGCGGTTGACGTGGACGGACTCTGGGCGTTTACATTTCATTCAACGGCGATGCGTATTCTGCGCGTATATGCCGATCTTCTCGGTTACACAAAAGATTTTTCCGTTTACGACGATAATGACACAAAAAAGCTTATAGAAAACATTATCAAGGAAGGGAACTTCGGTGATGAATATAAAGCAAAGTCAGTTATGGCTGTTATTTCGCAGGCAAAATGCGATTACGTCAGCCCTGAGGAATATGCCGGAGAATATTCCCGTTACGATCTCCCCCGGATTGGTGAGATATACGCAAAATATAATTCAGAACTGAAAAAATCCAACGCTATGGATTTTGACGATCTGATCTTTAACGGGGTTCGTTTGCTTTCGTCTTTTCCGGAAGTGGCGGCAAAAATTCAGGGACGTTTCAAATACGTTCTCGTTGACGAGTTTCAGGATACGAACCTTCTTCAGAACCGTTTTGTCGGCTTGCTTTCCGCCGGAGGCAAACTTTGCGTCGTTGGCGACGACGATCAGAGCATATACAGATTTATGGGTGCCACACCGGATAATATTCTTAAATTCGACAAACAGTATAAAGATACCGTAACTGTTCGTCTCGAAAAAAACTACCGTTCCACCGAAACGATATTGAATGCCGCCAATGAAGTAATTTCAAACAATAAGGCAAGAAAAGGAAAAGTCCTTTGGTCCGAAAACGGTAAAGGCGATAAGATCCGTTACCGACGCCTTCAGTCGCAGATTGAGGAAGGCCAGTATATTTCCGAGATAATAAACCGCGGGGTTTTTATTGATAAGAAAAAATACTGCGATTATGCGGTCTTATACAGAACTCATGCACAAAGTAACTCGATCGAAACCGCATTGAGGGCAAACGGGATACCGTATCGTGTTTACGGCGGTCTTTCATTCTACAAACGCAAAGAGGTTCAGGATGTTCTTGCATATTTCGGGCTGATAAACAATCACAGCGATGAGATCAGACTGCAGCGTATCATAAATGAGCCGAAACGCGGAATAGGCGCGCAAACGCTCGAAAATATCCGCGCAATCGCTCTCGATAGTGGTATGTCCTCTTTCGATGTTCTGAAAGAAGCCGGTAATTATCCATCGCTGTCACGCGCCGCCGCAAAACTTGTTGCCTTTGCGGAAATTATAGAAAAATATACCCGTATATCCAAAGACACCCCGATATCCGAATGGTTTTACGATTTATACGACGAAATCGGTTACGATCGTATGCTTCGTGATGAATACGATAAAAACGAATATGAATCAAAACGGCAGAACGTTATGGAACTTATGTCGTCCGTCAAACAGTATGAGGCTGATGCGGAAGATCCTTCTCTTTCGGAGTATTTGTCACAGGTATCTCTTGTCAGCGCGACCGACAGCCTCGATGATGAAAACAACGCGGTCGTTCTTATGACCGTTCACTGCGCAAAGGGACTTGAATTCGATACTGTTTTCATTTCCGGTTTTGAAGAGGGTATTTTCCCGTCATTCCTTTCTTTCGAGTCCGCTTCAGGGGTTGAAGAGGAACGCCGTCTTTGCTACGTCGCGATTACAAGAGCAAAAAAGAAACTGTATATAACTTCGGTTTGTTCCCGTATGCTTTACGGTATGACAAAAGAAAATATTCCCTCCAGATTTTTAAATGAAATTCCGTCAGACCTAATTGACAGGGAAGAAACCGCAAAAAGGCAAACATACGGCGAATCCTCTGCTGTTCGTGAAACGGACTTTGCGAAGCCGGTATCATCTCGTCCGTCTTCGTTTGGTTCTTCTTCCGGGACTGTCTTTTCGATGCCTTCTGCCGACAAAAACATATCTGCGGTTAAATATGACCCCGGTATGCGGGTTCATCACAAAATATTCGGAGACGGAACCGTTACCGAGGCTGTAAATATGAGTTCCGATTCGATGCTGACTGTGAATTTTGACGGTGTCGGAACAAAAAAACTTATGGCAAAGTTTGCCAAACTCGAAATAATATCATAGGAGAATCGATATGGATAATAATGTTCTTTTTTGGCTGTTGATAGGCTTGGCTGTTTTGTCTGTTGCTCTTCTCGTTTTGCTTATTATTGCGGTTGTAAAATTATCCGAAAGAAACGATACCGACCTGCAGGAAGCGATAGAATCCGATCTTTCCCGCCAGCGCAACGAGGTCAATCAACGTCTTGACAGTATGTCCTCTTCAATCAACGGTAGTTTGCGTGACGGGCTTTCGGATATGCTTAAAACAGAGACAGATAATATGAAAGCCGTCAATACCGGCATTAACGAACGTCTTACCGTATTCGAAAAAACGATTTCGGACGGAAACGCAAAACTTGACGCGCGCATGGAAGAAATGCGCAAGAGTCAGGAAGAACGTCTTGAAACTGTTCGTTCAACTACAGAGAAACAATTGTCCGATATAAGAGAATCCAATCAGAAAAAACTTGACGAAATAGAAAATACCGTGGCTGAAAAACTCGATAAAACACTTGCCGAAAGAGTGTCCGAATCATTCAAACGGGTAAGTGAGCAGCTTGAATCCGTTTATAAAAGTCTCGGGGAAATGAATAATCTTGCCTCCGACGTCGGCAGCCTTAAAAAGGCGCTTACGAACGTTAAAGTTCGCGGCGAAATCGGCGAGATTCAGCTTGGGCGCATACTTGAACAAACGTTGACGAAAGATCAGTATGACGAAAACGTCAGAACAAAAAAGAATTCCGACGATCCGGTTGAATTTGCTGTTAAGATTCCGGCAAAAGACGAAGATAATAAATATATATATCTCCCGATAGACGCAAAGTTTCCGCTCGATACCTACAGTGCTCTTGTTGACGCTTATACCGACGGTGATAAGACTCTCATTGATTCGGCGCGCAGCGCTCTCAATGAAACGATAAAAAAAGAAGCAAAAACCATAAGCTCAAAATATATCGATGTTCCGGCCACAACCGATTTCGCGATAATGTTCCTTCCGACCGAAGGACTTTTCGCCGAGGTAATACGCAACGTTGAACTTACCGAAAAACTTCGCAACGATTTCAGTATAACCGTTTGCGGTCCCTCAACCATTACCGCATTTCTTAACAGCCTGCAAATGGGATTCCGCACTCTTGCTATAGAAAAACGCAACGGTCAGGTATGGAGAACGCTGGGTGAAGTCAAAACGGAATTCGGAAAATTTTCAACTTCACTTACGAAAATCAAAGAAAATATCGATCGCAGCGGCAGAGATCTTGACAGTTTACTTACAACGAGGACCAACGCAATTCAGCGCAAGCTCAGAGATGTCGAGGCTCTTCCCTATAATGAATCTGACGAAACGTCAGCCGTCGAAAACGGGGATTGATTATGTCGGACAGAATAATATATCTTGATAATGCGGCAACAACGGTGCCGTCGCAGGCCGCAGTTGAGAGTATGAAAAAAATGGCTGAAATATATGCCAATCCGCACTCTCTTCATTCATTCGGCGTCCTTGCCGAAACGCAACTGAACAATGCCCGCGCCGTGCTTGCCGAGAGTATGCACATTCCCGCCGAATCTCTTTATTTTACATCCGGCGGAACTATGTCCGACAATATCGCGATTCGCGGTTATCTTTCGTCAAAACGGGGCGGACGGATCATTACTTCGGCTTTTGAACATCCTGCCGCAGAACAGTGCTTCGCAAGTCTCGAAAGCTCCTTTGAAGTTGTCAGAATCAAACCCGAAAACGGTATTATTTCTGCCGGATGTGTTGAACGGGAAATTACTTCGGATACTGTTTTTATCAGTATTATGCATGTTAACAACGAGACCGGCGCGCTGAATGATATCTCGGGTATAGCCCGTCTGGCAAAAGAATACGGAATCGTTTTCCATACCGATGCGGTGCAGGGATATGCAAAAGAAGATTTTAATTTTTCCGCTGTTGATATGGCATCCTTCAGCGGACATAAAACTCATGGGTATAAAGGAATAGGCGCAATTTATATAAAAAAAGGCATTAAGGTAAAGCCGATGATTTTCGGCGGAGGTCAGGAAAATAATATTCAGTCGGGAACGGTCAATACCGCCGGCGCTTGCTCATGGGCTGCGGCAATAAAAAACTCCGATTTTGCGGCTAACCATATTTATGTTGAAAATCTTAAAAAACTGTATTCCGATATCGTTCTCCGTCTCGGAGGTAAAATTATTTCTCCGGAGATATCTTCTCCTTATATTTTAAGTTGTTCATTTGATGGATATCTCGGTGAAAACCTGCTCCACAGTCTTTCCGAAAAAGGAATTTATGTTTCAACGGGGTCTGCATGCTCGTCAAAGAAAGCAAGTAATGTCATGAGCGCGCTCGGCCTGGAAAATATCCGAAAATCCGTGCTTCGCCTCAGTTTTTCGGAAATGAATAAACCGGAAGAAGCAGAAATATTCGAAGAAGCGCTTAAATCGTCTTTACAGTCTGTCAGAAAAGTAAATTGAGGTATATTATGAAAGAAGTTATTCTTCTCAAATACGGAGAAATAATTTTAAAAGGTCTTAACCGAATGAGGTTTGAGGAACGTTTACTTCGTCAGCTCAGAAAAATCGCCGAACGCTTCGGAGGGGCAGAAGTTTATTCTTCTCAGTCAACAGCTTTTGTGTCACCTTTATCCGATAACGTTGATATGGATTCCCTTCTGGAGGAATGTAAAAAGGTTTTCGGTATTGTTGCGCTGTGTCGAGCTTATAAACTTCCGCTTGATTTTGAAACCGTCAAACAGTCGGCCGCTGCATTGTTCAGAACAAAGCTTATACGTGGAAAAACGTTCAAGGTGAGGGCAAAACGAGCTGACAAGTCATATCCCTTTACATCACCTCAGATAGAGGCCCTTACCGGAGAATATATCCTCGATAATGTTCCGGGTGTGTCGGTTGACGTTCATAAGCCTGCCGTGACCGTCTATATTGAGGTTCGTGACGGTTGTGTATACATTCATACCGATCCCGAAAAAGGAGCCGGTGGTCTCCCGGTCGGCACTTCCGGTCACGGTCTTCTTATGCTTTCCGGAGGTATCGACAGTCCGGTTGCCGGATATTGTCTTGCAAAAAGAGGAATGTCGCTTTCCGCGATTCATTTCGAAAGTCCGCCGTATACATCGGAAAGAGCCCGTCAGAAGGTGGAAAAACTTGCCGCAAAACTCACTCCGTATGTTGGGGATATAAATCTTTATATCGTCCATTTCACAGAAATTCAGGAACAGATCCGTGATAAATGCAGGGAAGATCTGTTTACCGTTATTATGCGCCGATTTATGATCAGAATCGCATGTCGGCTTGCCGATCGTATTCATGCCGGTGCTCTTATTACAGGCGAAAGTCTCGGTCAGGTCGCTTCTCAGACGCTTAATGCGATATGCTGCACGGATGCGGCTTCCGACAGACCGGTGTTCAGACCGTTTATCGGCACTGATAAACAGGAAATAGTGGATTTGGCATACAAGATTGACACTTATGATATTTCCATCGAACCGTTTGAGGATTGCTGCACCGTATTTACGCCCAAACATCCTAAAACTTCTCCGAATCTTGCCGAAGTGATTAAATCCGAGGAAAAGCTTGATATAGAAAATCTCGTTTCCTCTGTTGAAATCGAAAAGGTGACGATATGAGAGAAAACGCTCTTAAAATCGTTGAGTATCTTCGCGAAAATAAATTGCATATAGCCACGGCCGAGTCCTGCACCGGAGGACTGATTGCCGCTGCCATTACGGATATTCCGGGATCGTCGGAGGTTTTTGACTGCGGCGTGGTTTCTTACGGAGAAGATATAAAGAACTCCGTTCTCGGCGTATCAAAAAACGTTCTTGAAAAAAACGGAGCGGTCAGTTTTGCGTGTGCGTCAATGATGGCTCAGGGTGTTGCTTCTGTTGCAAAATCTGAAATCGGGGTTTCTGCAACCGGATACGCAGGTCCAGGAGGAGGAACGGAAAATGATCCTGTCGGCACCGTTTATATCGGTGTATATTTGAAAAACAACAGTCATACGTCATTCTCAAAATCTTTCAGGTATGTTTTTGAAGGTGACAGGGAAGCTGTTCGCAATGCCGCCGTTGAACAGGCGTTTGCCGAAATTTGCAAACTTCTATATATTTAACTAATATAATTCTCAACAATATAGTGAAATTTTATTATCACCCCTTTACAATTATGTATTGGGGTGATAATATATACAGTGGTAAATAATGAATTTCAAAACGGAGGATTTTTTCATGGCAATTAAAAGAAAAATGAAAACTATGGACGGTAACAATGCTGCCGCTCATGTTTCCTATGCTTTTACTGAAGTAGCCGCCATTTACCCCATAACACCTTCTTCTGTTATGGCTGAAGTTACCGATACATGGTCGGCAGGCGGTCAGAAAAACATTTTCGGTCAAAAGGTCAGAGTTGCCGAAATGCAGTCCGAAGCCGGTGCTGCAGGTGCTGTTCACGGATCTCTTTCCGCAGGTGCTCTCACAACGACCTATACTGCTTCTCAGGGTCTTCTTTTGATGATCCCCAATATGTATAAAATCGCAGGCGAATTACTTCCGAACGTTATTCACGTTTCTGCTCGTGCTCTTGCAACACACGCTCTTTCGATCTTCGGAGACCATTCCGACGTAATGGCATGCAGACAGACCGGTTACGCAATGCTTGCTTCCAGTAACGTTCAGGAAGTTATGGATCTCGGTGCTGTTGCTCATCTTTCCACAATCAAAGGCAAAGTTCCTTTTATTCATTTCTTCGATGGATTCAGAACTTCTCATGAAATCCAGAAAATCGAAGTCTGGGATTACAAAGATCTTGCCGAAATGGTTGATATGGATGCCATTGCCGATTTTAAAGCACGCGCTTTGAATCCGGAACATCCTACACTCAAAGGTTCAGCACAGAACCCCGATATCTTTTTCCAGGCTAAAGAAGCAGCAAATTCTTATTACGATGATATGGTCGGTATCGTTGAAGACTACATGAAGAAAGTCAATAAGAAAGCCGGCAAGAATTATCACCTCTTTGATTACTACGGCGCACCCGATGCAAAAGAAGTTATCATTGCAATGGGTTCCGTAAACGATACTATCGAAGAAACCATCGATTATCTTGCAAAGAAAGGCAAGAAGGTTGGTCTTGTAAAAGTCAGACTTTATCGTCCTTTCTCTGCAAAACATCTTATTGCCGCAATTCCCGCAACAGCCAAGAAAATTGCCGTTCTCGACAGAACTAAAGAACCCGGTGCTCTCGGCGAGCCTCTTTATCTTGATGTTGTTACCGCTCTCAGCGGGTCCAAATTCGCAGATGCAAAAGTTGTCGGCGGAAGATACGGTCTCGGTTCAAAGGATACAACCCCCGGTCAGATTATTGCTGTTTACGACAATCTCCGTAAAGCAAAACCCGCAAACAATTTCACCATTGGTATCAACGATGATGTTACTCATCTGTCTTTGCCCGTTACCGTTAACCCCGTAACCGCTCCCGCTTCCACGGTTGCATGTAAATTCTGGGGTCTCGGTTCCGACGGTACGGTAGGCGCCAACAAAAACTCAATCAAAATCATCGGCGACCATACAGATATGTATGCTCAGGCATATTTCGCATACGACTCCAAAAAATCCGGAGGCGTTACGATTTCTCACCTGAGATTCGGTAAAGAACCCATTAAATCCACATATTATGTCAATAAGGCAGACTTCATCGCATGCCATAACATTTCTTATGTTGATAAATACGATATCACGGCAGACCTTAAAGACGGTTCCAACCTCCTTCTTAACTGCGATTGGTCTATCGACGAACTTTCCGCAAGACTTCCCGCAAAATTCAAGAGAGATATAGCTCTTGCAAAAGCAAACCTCTACACCGTTGACGGTGTCGGAATTGCGCGTGAAATCGGACTCGGCAACAGAATCAACATGATTCTCCAGTCTGCTTTCTTCAAAATCGCAAATATCATTCCTCTCGACGATGCTGTTAAATACATGAAGGAAGCCGTTGTTAAGAGTTACGGCAAAAAAGGTCAGGCAGTTATCGATCAGAACTATGCCGCTATAGACAAAGGTATAGAAAACGTTAAACAGGTTGCATACCCCGCAGACTGGGCAAATGCAGTTGATACTCCTAAAGCAGCTGAAGTTATCGATGCCGATGGATATCTCAAAGAATATGTCGAAGAAATCCTTATTCCCGCAAACAAACAGAAGGGTGACGATATTCCCGTATCCGTTTTTGCAAAACATCCCGACGGTGTTCTTCCTCAGGGCACGGCAGCCTTCGAAAAGAGAGGCATTGCGGTTGATGTTCCTGTTTGGGTTTCCGAAAATTGTATTCAGTGTAACCAGTGTTCGCTCGTTTGTCCTCACGCCGTAATCAGACCGTTCGTTCTTAATGAAAAAGAACTTGCAGACGCTCCCGAAGGATTCGTCGCAAAGAAGATGATCGGCAAAGGCACAGAAGGTCTTTCCTTCTCCATCAATGTTTCTGTTCTCGACTGCACCGGATGCGGACTTTGCGCAAACAGCTGTATAGCAAAGACCAAAGCACTTGTTATGAAACCTCTTGACGATCAGCTTGGCGAACAGGCAAACTTCAATTATGCTTTCAAGAAAGTTTCCGATAAAGAACTTCCGTTCGCAGAAGCAACAGTCAAAGGCTCTCAGTTCAAACAGCCTTTACTTGAGTATAACGGCGCATGCCCCGGCTGCGGCGAAACTCCTTATGCAAAACTTATCACACAACTCTTCGGCGACAGAATGTATATCGCAAACGCTACCGGATGTTCTTCTATTTGGGGCGGTTCTGCTCCTTCCACTCCGTATACTGTAAACAAGCAGGGTAAAGGTCCAGCATGGGCAAACTCCCTCTTTGAAGATAATGCAGAATACGGTTACGGTATGTTCCTCGCTGTAAAAGCAAGAAGAGAAAAACTTGCCGACGCAGTCAAAGCACTTGTTGCCATCGAAAAAGTACCTGAAGAAATCAAATCCGCAGGTAACGAATGGCTTGCTAATATGGAAGACGCTGCAGTCTCCAAATCCGCAGGCGAAAAACTCCTTGCTCTCTGCAACGAAAAAGCCGCTAAATGCAGCGACGGTTGCGAATGCAAACCTTATATAGACGAAATCATCGCGTCTGCAGATATGCTTACCAAGAAATCAATGTGGATTTTCGGCGGCGACGGATGGGCATACGATATCGGCTTCGGCGGTCTTGATCATGTTATCGCTCAGAACGAAGATGTAAACATTATGGTATTCGATACCGAAGTTTACTCCAATACCGGCGGACAGTCATCCAAGTCCACACCTACGGGTGCAGTTGCTCAGTTTGCTGCTGCAGGTAAGGCAACAAAGAAGAAAGACCTTGCAGGTATAGCAATGAGTTATGGTTACGTTTACGTTGCATCCATAGCAATGGGCTCCGATCCTGCTCAGGCAGTTAAGGCAATCGCTGAGGCAGAAAGCTATCACGGACCTTCACTCATCATTGCTTATGCTCCCTGTATCAACCACGGTATCAAGGGCGGCATGATTAATTCCATGGCAGAAACAAAGAAGGCAGTTGCCGCAGGTTACTGGCATACATTCCGTTATGATCCCCGTAAGGCAGAAGCCGGCGAGAAAGCATTCACTCTCGACAGCAAGGCTCCTACCGAAAGCTACGGCGATTTCATCGCAAGCGAAGTCAGATATTCTGCTCTTACACGTTCATTCCCCGACAGAGCAAAAGATCTCTTCGACAAAGCAGAAGCACAGGCAAAGGCAAGATACGATCATCTTGTTGACCTCAATTCAGATAAAGCGGAATAATCTCCGATAAGGATAAACGCCGCCGCGGAAAAGCGGCGGCGTTCTTAAATACTAATGGAACGGAATCTCTTTG
>JAZQQT010000188.1:0-5541 GCA_045629205.1 Eubacteriales bacterium | reverse complement strand
TATCATATTTGCTTGAAAATATTTTACTTGACTAAAAATTGTCTGACGGGTATATTAATGATAAAAAGAATCACCACATATTTTTATAATGTTTTTTCATCATCAATAATGGATGATGAAAACCGACAAAGAATACTGTTTGTCGGCTTAAATATATTGCTGGCAGTTGTTGCTTTCTTTATGACTGTTGTAAATGTTTTTACAAACGAAACAGTTCTGATGTTTGCGACTCTTACATATACGGTTCTTTGTCTGTTTAATCTTCTTTTATTAAGAACAAAGTTATTGCCGAAGATTATCCATTTACTGTTTATGGTAGAACTTTATATCCTTTTTGCATTTTTTATAATTTCCGGACATCCCGAAGGTTTCAGTTCTTTGTGGATCAGTATGGTACCATGCTTTACATTACTGATTTTCGGGAAAAAAGAAGGAACCATATACAGTTTTCTTCAGCTCCTGATACTCATTTTCTTCTTTTGGTTGCCTATCGGACAAAATTTACTTAAATATGCATACACTGAAACATTCAAGCTTCGTTTTCCGTTTTTCTATATTGCATTTTATATTATTTCATTGTTCCTTGAAATAATCCGTTCACTCACGCAAAATGAGTTTAAAAATTCCGAAGATAAATACAAGCATTTATACAGACATGATGCCCTTACATCATTGAATAACAGATACGGTTTTTACGAAGAATTGCACAACGCATTCAACAATGATTCTATAAAAAAATGCGCCGTTATTATGGCTGATATAGACCACTTCAAAAGAATCAACGATGATTACGGACATCAAGTCGGAGATGATGTTCTGAAAGGGATCGCAAAAGTAATATCCGAAAACGTATGTGAACATACAATCGTTTCACGTTGGGGCGGAGAAGAATTTTTAATGTTTTTAAAATGCGGACATGACCCCATGCAGGTTTGTGAATCTATCAGACAAAAAGTTTCCGAAATAATATTCAATGCGGACGATAAAACATTTTCCGTAACTATCAGTATCGGTATTTGTGTTGCAAATATCATTACGGAAAATCAGGTTGACCAATTCATCAGAATAGCCGACGACGAATTATATAACGCAAAGAATCAAGGAAGAAACCTCGTTGTTATAAAACAATTCGAAGAATGACAATTTGAAAATTCAAGACAGAGGGATTTATACGGTAAGATTTGAAAAAATCATACCGTATTTTTTATACTTAAATATAAACTTACACTGCTGCTAATTAAGCCGAAGGAAACTGCCGGGTGCATCAATATGCACCCGGCAGTAATGTTAATAATAATTATTGTCTCTTCATTTCGGGATATTTTATATAAAACATCTTTTTATCTTCATACATATCGGACTCAGCGTGTTTGATGATATTATTTATGTTCGCGTTGATTCCGTATCCAACGCCGATACTTGCAACAGGCATCCCTTCTGCCGATATAGTTTCGCGAAATGTCCTGATTCGATTTTCAAACACATCTTCTCCGACATTACCCAACAGAACAACAAATTCATCGCCGCTTATGCGGAATATTTCGTTTCTACGGAAACAGCGACATAAAATATCCGAATAACGTTTCAATAATTTATCGCCTTCTTCGTGACCGAAATTGTCATTCGTATACTTGAGTCCGTTCACATCCGTAAAAACCACACCTGAAAACCTCGAAAGCAAAGCCAATTCCGTTACACGTTCTTCATAAGCAAAACGATTATAAAGGCCCGTCATAATATCATGTCGGGCTTGATATGAACTAACACTTCTTTCATACTCCAGCTTATCCTGACGTTCCGATTGAATCATAACATAAAGCATTACAAGAGAGAGAACAATCGCGGGATAAGCAAATGAAAACTCCTCAAAAAACAGATTGATAAAGCCTGCAATCCAAGGGAAAATAATATATAACATAGAAGCGATGCGGTCATGCAAACTCAGAGAACGCATATTAACTACAGTAGTGCAAAGACAGAATACAGAGCATAACAAGTTGACAAGGAGATATAATGTATAATACTGACCATCATGATAAATTCCGTTTTCGAAATAAAAAATTTTTCCCGAGCCGGAAGTTGCAGCAATTAACACAACTACGACGGCAGAAAAAATCATAAAAATCCGCGACAAGAGTGATGAAACAGTTTTTCTTTCACGGGTATATTCCAAGAAATAAAAAACAAATAAAATGTTTATTAAAAATGTCATCAACAATGAAATAACAGTGCAAACATACAATAATGCGGTAAATGCTTCACGCCCGTCAAAAACCCAGGATAATGCATCCGCAGTCAAAGCCACTATACATGCGATGATTGTATAAGAAAACAAACGGTTTCTTCGGCTTTTTTCGTGATGTTCAAAAAGATTACCGAAAAGAAGAACCACGCAGACCAAAACAGACATTATCTCAACGCTGATGATAGCGTAAATATAGTTAGGGACAGACATATAAGTTACTCCTTTCCGAAGAAATCAAATAGAGTATTGAAATACAATCATTAATCATCAAGAACTTACTGTTCCTGAGTTTCAGCGGATACTGTCTGCAAGTTATCTTTTTTTCTGAAACGGATTATCCCGACTACAGCGGAAAGAATTGCAAATAATTCCATTATAACCGGTCCGTATGCCCGGAAATATAAATCATAAATGATAATTATTGTGCAAGTGAACAGAGTGCTCCACCGTAAATACTGAACGTTTGTAAACGATAAAAATACAGTATTAACCATCAATCCTATAATCATCAGGAGTGAAATCGGTCCGTCCCAATAAAATGCACCTACAATTCCCATAATGACAACGAAAACCCATGGCCACCACTTATATGAAAACAGTTTGACATTCTTTGAGGCATAAACAAGATTTCTGATAATGCAAACGATATTTAACGCAAAACCGGAACCTGCGCCGTGAAATATAAAACTTATCACAACGCATATCGTTGATATCGTTTGAAACAGCAGAACAAGTCCGTGTTTTTTAAACTGATACGAAATAACCGTAAATACAACAGCGAGCAATTCAAACGGGTTATTAATTATATAATTCCAAATTATATTAAATATTTCCATAATTTGTTATATCAGTCCTTGACTTCGGGGAATTTTACAACGTCTTTTAAAGGTCTGTATAACCATGCACCGTGCGTAAAATCGGGAATTGCCTGCGGCATACCTCCCTGAGCAACAGAAGCCTCGGAGAGACATGAAATGCACATCCATGAAGCGGCGTCATAAACATCTATAGGCATTTCTGTCCCGTTTTTGACACAGTTGAAAAACTCTCTGAACTCTATACCGTCCATACCTCCGTGACCGAGCTGTCTCCCCTCTTCTGTCATTTCATTCCAGCAATCCGGAAGATATTTTTCGAACTTTTCTTCTTCGAGCCACTCTTCGTTTCCGTCGAGACAAATCTTATAATTCTGAGTAACCGCATTGGTTCCGTGAACCTCAAAACGACGGTCGTAGCATCTCGGTAAAGATGTGTCGAGCTGAAGCTGAATGGTTTCGCCGTTAGCACACTTGATCAAGGTTGTAACGACATCAGACTGATTCCATTCTCTTCCGATCAAATCGGGGTCTATAGTGTCTTTATGCTTATTACAGTAATCTTTAAGACCGACGGATTTTGATCCGACGGATACGAGAGATACCATACGGTTACCGCGATTTATGCCGAGCAATCTTGCAATCGGCCCGAGTTCATGGGTGGGATAATTTTCGCAATTACGACCGAGATAATTTCTGAGACGATAATGACGATTTTCTTTACCGTAACAGACTTCCCAACGTAAATCGTGCGCATAAGCGCCGGAACAGTGAACAATTTCACCAAATGCGCCGTTACGCACCATTGATGTTATCATAAGCTCAAACTTGTCAAAGCAACAATTCTCAAGAAACATAAAAGGCGTTTTTGTTTCTTCCCACGTTCTGACAAGATCATAACAATCTCCGATGGAATATGCACCGCCTACCTCAAGCGCGGTTGCTTTACCGGATCTGAGAGAATCTAAGGCAATCGGTATATGTGACTCCCAGGCAGTGCAAATAACAATGGCATCGACATCTTTCATGTCAAGTATTTTTTTATAATCATCAGTGACAAACGGACGATGTCCCGCCCCGTAATGTGCTTCATTCTGATCAGCGCAACTTTCTGCCTTGTCGAGATATAAATCGCATAAAGCAACAACATCAACATCGCTCATTGACATTATACACTGCTGATTCCATTCTCCTCTGCCGCCGCATCCGATTATTCCAACTCTGATTTTATCCATAATAACCTCTTAACTATTAGCTGCTTATATTTCTGACTGCTAAATAATGTATATTTCTGATATTATACCATTAATATATTTTATATGTCAATATCATTTTGAATAATTTATTGACTATCAAACAGGATTATGATATAATTAAAACAAGGAGAAGAATAAAGATGAATAAAACTGATTTTTTTAAACATATTAAAGAGCTTAATTCGCGCATAAACCTCAATCCCGAAGCGCAAACAATCGTTGAAAATACAGTTGAAGAACTATTTGCAAATGAAGAATACAAAAGCACAGTTATTGATATTTTCGAAACGTTCAGAACCACATACGAAATCCAGATGGATCGTATAGAGAAATTCGCGGAAAAAACCGGAATAAAGAAGTACCGTTTCTGGATGGCTTTTGTTGAAATATTGTCTCTTGCAACAAAAGAGTTTTACAAGAACAGAAGAATTGATGAAAATATCTTTTACGATTCCATGACTGACATAAGTATATGGGTTGAGCTGTATCACAGAACAACAGGTGAATGGGCTCTTGAGGAATACGATTGGGTGACTAATTCACTCTCCCTTGAAGTTATCAGACTCGGAAGGCTGCAATTCCAGCTTGTTACAAGAGGCAAAGATGATAAACCATTCACAATTGCGGGAATAAACCTGAAAAGCGGTTCACGTCTTATAAACATTCATATTCCTGAAGGCGATTCCATAACAAAAGAAAAGCGTATGGACTCTTACCGCAAAGCATATAAATTTTTTAATCAAACCGGTCATGCCGTATTTATGTGCGGATCTTGGCTTATTTTCGGTGAGCACGATAAATTTCTTGAACCGGACTCGAACATTCTGAGTTTTACGCATGATTTTGTGCTGAAAGAAACAATCGAGTTAACAAGTGATTTATGGCGTATATTCGGAAAAAACTGGGAAAAAACAACCGGCGGAGATTATGCAAAACTTCCGGAAGACACAAAAATGCAGAGAGCCTATAAAAAATGGCTTTTAAACGGCGGACCTGCCGGAATTTCGATAGGTTATTTTGTATTTGACGGAGAAAACATTATTTCTTAAAAATATCGGCTCACGAAATTGGTCGTGAGCTTTTTTTATTCAATAGATTATTTAGGGTAAGTAGTAAAATAAAGATTCCAAAGAAGCAAAAAAAAAGATTCAGATTGAAACCTGTGGTATAATTTAAGCGACCAAACTCAAAACACCGGAGGTAACAAAATGGATCGCTTAAATAA
>JAZQQT010000187.1:0-50999 GCA_045629205.1 Eubacteriales bacterium | reverse complement strand
GCAAATCGATGTTACGCCGCATCCCGAACACTTTTGGCTGCAAGGCGGTGTAGTCTGCCCTTCGTATGCTTTTTTACATTCGGATACAAGAAATTTTTTTGTTACTCCCATATCGGTCACGTCCCACGGGAGCTTGTCATCAAACCCGATGCGCCGGCATGCGTATTCTTCCATCGAAAGACCGCAGTCGGCGAAAGCCTGCTGCCAGACGTCAAATCTGAAATGTTCGTTCCACGCGTCGAGTCGTTGTCCGAGTTCGTAAGCGCGCAGGATAACCTTTCCGATCCGTCTGTCACCTCTTGCGAAAGCGCCTTCGAGGACTGATGTTTTGCCTTCGTGATAGTTAAGTGTTATTCGCTTTGATTTTATCGAAGAAAGCAGCAGCTGCTGTTTTCTTCTGATTTCTTCGAGTGTTATCTGCGGCTCCCATTGGAATGGAGTAAACGGCTTCGGAACGAACGAAGCGAGACTGATGGTGATATTCAGTCCTTTTCCGCCGGGTCTCCCGGTTATTTCGGTATACAGGTCAACGATTTTCTGAGCCGTATCGGCAATGCCTATAATATCATTGTCGGTTTCTGTCGGAAGACCGATCATAAAATACAGTTTGACGGATGTCGTTCCGCCTTTGAAGGCGATGGAACACGTATTGATTATATCCTGTTCCGTAACATTCTTGTTTATAACGTCTCTCAGTCTCTGAGTTCCGGCTTCCGGCGCGAAGGTAAGGCTGCTTTTACGGACAGACTGAACTTTTTTCAGCAGTTCATCCGAAAAATTATCGATTCTGAGCGAAGGAAGCGCAAGATTTATTGATTTCGGAATACAGAACTTCAGCAGATCGTCGCAGAGCTCATTGATTCTTTCATAATCACCGGATGAAAGAGATGTCAGGGAAATCTCATCATATCCGGTATTTTTGCATAGTATCTCGGCCTGTGACGTAAGCTTTTCGGGTGAACGTTGCCTGAACGGTCTGTATAAAAATCCCGCCTGACAAAAACGGCATCCTCTTACGCATCCGCGCATTATTTCGATCATCGCGCGGTCATGAACGATCTCGGTGAAAGGAACTACGAATTTATCTGGGAAAGGCGAGTTTTCAAAGTCTTCGATTTTTGACATCCTGACCGGAAGATTTTGTTTTCTGCAGGGAATATATGTTCCGGGTTCTTCGGCTGCGGCATCAAAAAATGCGTTTGCCGTTTCGGGCGTCATTCTGCCGTATCGTTTTGAAGATTCGGAATAAAGATTCATTAATTTCGGCAGATTTTCTTCCCCTTCTCCGATTGAGAAAACATCGACAAAATCTTCCATCGGACCGGGATTGCACATGCACATTCCGCCGGCAATTACTATCGGTATTTTTTCTCCGTTTTCGCGTTTTTTTCTGCGGTCATCGGCTTTTAACGGGAGACCTGCCAGTTCGAGCATTGCCAGAACATTGGTATAAGCAAGTTCATATGATAAAGAAAAAGCAATAAAATCAAAATCTTTAAGGGCGTCTTTACTTTCGAGCGCATACAACGGAATTCCGCCGGATTTCATCTGATCGATCATATCGATATTCGGCATAAAGCATCTTTCGCACCAAACATTATCAGCCGAATTAAGGGTATGATAAAGAATCTTCATACCGAGATTTGACATTCCGATATCATATAGGTCCGGAAAGCAGAAAGCTACTCTTACATTTATTGAATACTTATCTTTGTAAACGCTGCCGAATTCACCGCCGTTATATGATGCCGGCTTCTGAACTTTCGGCAGTATTTTTTCGAGTTTTTTGTCTGTTTCCCTCATTGTGCCCTCTTAAATAACAAACTTCTCTTTTATCATTATATATCTATATGAAGCCGTTGTCAACAATGCAAATCGAAATTTCGGCATTTTCATAGCAAAAGATTCGGGAATCGGTTTTTTTGAATTCGGCAAACATGAACAAATCGAAATGCGCTGACGCGGACTTGTTATTGGGTGGTGAAGTAAACATTGAAAAGAAAATGAATTTTTTTTCTTTAAGCCGTTGACAAATCAATTTATATTTGCTATACTGAGACCAAAATAGTGTATTGTATCCATAAAAAGATACATTCGCTGAATTTGAAAGGATATAATTATATGAAAAAAGTTATCGCCCTTTTATTAATGGCCGCTATGTCTTTGGCATTGATTACAGGTTGTATGACTGCTTCAGCAGATGATACAATAACTTGGGATATTGTTAAAGACGGAACGGCACTTTACTCAATCTGCAGAAGTGCAAAGGCATTTGATGGCGATGTGTATGGTGCTTCCAATGTTCTTGCATACTATTTGGAAATGATTACAGACGCGGGTTTTGAGGAAAAAACTGCAGAGGCTGGTTTAGAAAATTATGAAATCTATATCGGTAACACTCAATCTTACAAAGGCTCAAATGTATTGGCCCGTGTTGCACAAGGTGGATATTATCAGCTTGATGCAGAGTTGCTCGGAGATTCCGGATATGCAGTAAGATTTTTCGAGGGAACCGATGAAAGCGGCGCTCAAGTTCGCAGAATATTCCTCCTTGGTGTTACTTTGGATGCTACTTATGAATCATTTTGGTATTTTCTTACAAAATATATTGGTATTTCTATTCCGTATACCGAATCTGAAACAAAAACTTCCAATTTATCTGTTAATATAAATCGCGGTTATATTTACAGCGAATATCTTGATATTAACGGTATAGTCGATCTTACTATTGCCGGAAACAAAATCACCGATTACTCCATCGTCTATGACGAAGGAACGGAAGATGCTCTTCTCAATCTCAGAAGAAATCTTTTCGCAGTCGGCGGCGAAGATATTGCCGTTGTTAAATCCGGAGAAGTTGCCGAAACAGCAAAAACGATTACTTTAAAAATCGGCGGCGTTGCAGACGGTGAATTTTCAGTTACATGTCAGGATGGCAATATTGTTATAGCAGGCAGCGACGTCAGCGCCGTTAAATATGCCGTTAACCGTTTCTGTGAAGACGCTCTTTTCTGCAAAAACGGATATTACACAGGCGAATATGTTCTCGATATCCCTGCTTCCTTAAATATTACCGGTAAAGCCGGATATATGTTCGATTCCTATAAAGTTGACGGAGTTTTCTCTTCTGATTACATCAGACATAACATTTCCGATTATCTCGGAATCAGTTACGGCGAAACAGTCTGCTTCTCCGACAGCACAATAGCAGATAAACTTTATGACGCAATCAAAAACAGCCAGCCTGCTCCGTTCAAAGGAGAAGAAGTTCTTCTTGTTAACAATACAGCTAAATATTGTGATTGCGATAAATGCAAAGGCGGAACCGAAGCATTCTTCAATACCGTTAACGCAGTTGCCGAAAAATTTGCGGCTGAAGGCATAACAATCGGCGTAACAGCATACAAAGAGACAAGAAAACCCACTGTTGAAAAAATGAGCGATAACGTAAAGGTTTATGTTATTGAACCCGAAGTTGACTGTGCAAAAGCCATTAACGATGAGTCATGCGCATTCAATAAAGCGTTTGCAGACGACCTCAAAGCTTGGGTTGCAGCAGCATCCAACGTAACAGTTCTTGATATGACAATGGCATATTATGATTATCCTTCCACTTTCCCGAACTTCGGTATTATCTATCCGAATATTGCGTTCTATGCCGAAATTGGTATTGATAATGTTTATATGACATGGGAAAGCAACGCCGCTCTTCTTGAATTTGCTTGGCTCCGTCTGCCTCTTATTAGAGCAATGCTTCAGAATCCTACAATGGCAAAAGAAGATTACGACGCACTTTATAAGACAGTTCTTAAAGATCTTTACGGTGACAACGCCGATAAGATCCAGAGTTATATAGACAAATTTACCGCAGCTGCTGCAAAGAGCTTCACGATTCTTTCCGATCCCGACAATATTCTTCCCATCGCAAGAAACGACAATGCGCGCGGCGCAGCAAAATATGATCTTACTCTTGCTAAAGAATTGGGTCAGATATGGGAAGATGTTTACGCTCGTCACGATGCGCCTGAAGTAGGTTTCGACAGACTCTTCGATTATGAATACAAACATGCAGATTATTACGCACAGCTTCATTCGAGAGTTCAGTATACATACTGGATCGACGGCAACGTTGATAAATTCGACAGAACAGACGTATTCAACGAAATCATCAACAGCTTCTCCAAATAAGCAAATATTAATTTCGGGCTTCCTTCGGGAAGCCCTTTTTTTGTGATGAATTTTGACATTTTTCCAAATCGGATTTCGGACTTATTGACAAGATTATATATATATGTTAGAATTCAGCAAAGTCAATTAGCATATGCTAATCGGAGGAAAAATGAACAGCGTCACATCTCTTGATAAACTCCCGATAGGTCATTCCGGTATTATTTCCCAAACTTCCGGTGAAGGGAATATAAGACTCAGATTGCTTGATATGGGATTGATTCCCGGAACAACTGTCAAAGTCGAAAAAACAGCTCCGCTCGGAGATCCGATTCAGATAAAATTGCGAGGATATGAATTGACCATACGAAAAGATGATGCGGCCTGCATCATTGTCGGAACGGAGGACGGAAAATAATGCTTACATTTGCGTTGGTCGGTAATCAGAATTGCGGGAAAACGACCCTTTTCAATGTGTTGACCGGTTCAAATCAGCACGTGGGCAATTTCCCGGGCGTAACCGTCGAACAGAAAATCGGGCAAATAAAAAACGTCAGGGACTGTTCTGTTGTCGATTTGCCCGGTGTGTATTCTCTTAGACCGTATTCCATTGAAGAAAAAGTTACCCGCGATTTTATTCTTAAAGAAAAGCCTGACGGGATAATAAATATAATTGATGCGACAAATATAGAGCGCAATCTGTATCTTACGTTGCAGATACTCGAGCTCGGAGTTCCGACTGTAATAGCTCTTAATATGATTGATGAACTCCGCGGAAATAACGGAACGGTTGATGTTGAAAAAATGTCCGAAACGATCGGTGTGCCCGTGATCGCGATTTCGGCTGTAAAAAACGAGGGTATATCGGAGCTTGTAACCGTTGCGGAAGAAACCGCAAGAAAAAAGGTGCAGCCCAAAGTAACCGATTTCTGTCTTCCCGGTCCTGTCCATCGTTGTATTCACGCCGTCAGTCATGTCATAGAAGACCATGCCGATAATTTCGGATGCAGCAGAAGATATACGGCAACGAAACTCATCGAAGGCGATGATGCCGATTTTATAGCCGCTTTGAATCTTTCCGAAAACGAACTTGAACTTATAGAACATTCGATCGTCGAAATGGAAGATGAGCGCGGACTTGACAGAAATGCCGCGCTGGCGGATATGCGTTACGCCTTTATAGGAAAACTTTGTTCTCAAACGGTTGTCAAAAGCGGGGAATCAAAAGAACACAGGCGCAGCGTCATTATTGATAAGGTCCTTACGAATAAATTTCTTGCGATTCCTCTGTTTATTCTTGTGATGGCGCTTGTTTTCTGGCTTACATTCGGCTTGATCGGTCAGCCGTTATCCGATTTACTGGCTTCGGGTATTAATACGTTGTCCGGACTTGTTGACACTGCCCTGAAAAATTACGGGATCAATCCGGTAGTAAACAGTTTGATTATAGACGGGATATTCGTCGGTGTCGGAAGCGTTGTATCTTTCCTGCCGATTATAGTTGTTCTCTTTTTCTTTCTTTCTGTTCTTGAAGATACGGGTTATATGTCAAGAGTCGCTTTCGTTATGGACAGCATTCTGCGTAAAATCGGTTTATCCGGTCGCAGTTTCGTTCCGATGATTATCGGGTTCGGCTGCACTGTTCCTGCGGTAATGTCAACCCGGACACTGGCGAGCGAGCGCGACAGAAAAATGACGGTCTTGCTTACGCCTTATATGTCGTGCTCGGCAAAGATCCCGATTTACGCAGTTTTCAGCGCGGCGTTTTTCCACGGAAATTCGGCTCTTGTAATGACTGCTTTGTATGTTACGGGACTGCTTGTGGGAGTGATTGTCGCTCTTATTCTGAATAAGACGGTTTATAAAGGCAATTCGGCTCCGTTTATTATGGAACTTCCGAATTACAGGTTGCCGTCGGCAAAGAGCGTTTTGCTTCTTCTTTGGGAAAAGGCAAAAGATTTTCTCAAAAAAGCTTTTACGGTTATTTTTGTCGGAACGGTTGTTATATGGTTCCTCGGCTCTTTTGATGCCAAACTGAATTATACATCCGACAGCTCTCTGAGCCTTCTGGCAATGATCGGAAAAATAATTGCACCTGTATTTTCACCCGTTGGATTCGGGGATTGGCGTGCCGCTACTTCGCTTATTTCCGGATTGATAGCAAAAGAATCCGTTGTAAGTACTCTTGCGGTTTTAACGTCTACGACCGTAGATACTCTTGCCGCGCAGCTTGCGTCGGTTTTCGGTTCTGTGCTTTCGGCAGTCTCCTTTTTATTATTTACATTATTATATACACCGTGTATAGCGGCAATCGCCACAGTGAAAAATGAACTTAAATCAAGTTCAAAAGCAATCGGCGTTGTTATTTTTCAATGCGCGATTGCATGGATAGTCTCATTTGCCGTATATTCGATCGGAGGACTTTTCTGATGTCATTCGGAGATTGGATTCTTATAACTCTTATCATTGTTGCGGTCATCGCGGCGGTAATTGTTATTGTCAAAGACGGAAAATACGGCAAAACCTGTTACGGCGACTGTATTTCCTGCAAAAACGGTTTGCGGTGTCAAAACAAGAAATAAGCAGTTTTCTTTGATACGCAGTATGTGTTGCCAGGCTGCTTCGCAGAGAAAGGATTAAATGCGCGTATGAGTATAAATAAAATTTTCGTTTACGATTTTGCAGAAGCCGAAGAAGCACTGCGCAAATGCGCGGTAAATCCGGGTGTAAGGATTGTTTTCGACGGTCTTCGGAACGGAGTTATTGACGGAGACGGAAAAGCATATGCGCCTTCGTCTTTTGAATTTGTCAACTGTAAAGATTTTGCCATACGGAATTGCGCATTTGAGCTTCCGGAATTGAGTTTTCATGAGTATTCCGTAGTTGCATCCGATCCCTATGGCTTTAATATACGTCCGATTCGCAGGTTTGATCCTGACCTTTCGTTGTTTTCGTTTCCGAAGAATTCCGTTCATATACTCGGAAAGGAAGAACGTTTTCTCGATTTTATCAATGCATCAGCCGTAAAATCTGCTGAGATGCTCTTCGACGGTTCGGTTCGGATTAACGGCGATTTTGAAAATATTATGTTGGGCGACAGAATATGCGTTAAAACCGAATCAAGGAGACATTCGGTTCTTTCATTTGTAAACTGTGATCGCGCGGAACTGAAAAATATAATGATTTTCGGGAGTCCGGATGTCGGAATGACAATAGATAACTGCAGTAATGTTACCGGAATACGTGTATGTATCATTCCAGAACCGGGAAGCAATCTGAGTTCTTTGTCGGACGGAATACGAATTTCGGATTCCGAAAATGTCACATTGGTCGATTGCTGCGTAGAAGGAGCGCTCGGAAACGGTGTGGCCGTAGTTCCGTCGGAACATTGCGGACAAATCGTATTGACCGGATTTTATACACGAAACTGTTTTATCCATTCTGTTTCGGCTCCCGCAGGTAACATTTATATTGAAGGTGGTCTGTTCGACGGCTGCCGGGATACCGCCGTGTATCTTTTTGAAGGAAATACTTCAGGCAAAATTGAATTTCTCCATAACAGGATTATCCGCAGGGGTCGTAAATACAGGTTTGAGGCAAAACTCGGTGCCGGCGGAATGGTTATAAACGGTAACGGAGGGCAGGTCCGGCTGATTCATAATTCTATTATATGTCCCGACACCGAAGGATGTGTTTTTATATCTTCCGCCGATGTTACCGCATACGGAAATGAGCTTCTTTCTCTTGACGGAGAAAAAACGGCTCTGTATAAAAACTGTTCGCTGATATCCGAACCTCCGAAGAACGAAGAAAATGCTTTGGTTCGCAGTATAACGTCATTTGACGCGGAAGACGATACCGATTTGCTTCGTAAGGGTATGAAATGGCTGCGCGAGACTGATGGTGCAACGCTGTTTCTTGAAGATCGCGAATATATAATTCGGGATGATTTTGCTCACCGGTTGCTTATAGATACATTTAAGGGGAAATACGGTGTTAATCCCGAACCGATTGTGTTTCATCGTGATTTCCCCTATTCAATCGGCTTGGATCTTACCGGAGCTCAAAATGTTACGCTCGACGGAAACGGAGCTCGTATTCTCGTTGACGGATATATGGAATCTGCGGCTCTTTACCAAACTAAGGGAGTCACTATAAAAAATCTGACTTTTGATCATGTTCGCAGACCTTTCAGTCACGGATATATCATTGACGGCGGCCGTGCAGGCAATAAGGAGTTTTTCGGCGATGACGTCTGGGGCGATGTCTTTATCCCGGATCAGAAATATATTTCCGCGGAAATGGCGGCGGAACGATGTGTGGTTTTCGACCCCGAAACCCAGCGCTTTATTTCGTGGGACGGAAGAGGTGAAAAAAAAGAACTGATTGCGCCCAATACGATACGCATTCATGACTGGGATCTGAAAGATTACGTCGGGTATGAAATGTATATCTGGCATTCATATCATTACCGTCCGACAATTCTCATATGGGAGTCGAAGGACGTATTGATTGAGGATGTCAGGATCCACGCCAACAACGGAATGGGCATAGTCGGGCATCGCAGTGAGAATATAACCATGCGGCGTCTTGCGGTTGTGCCGGCGCCGGGTGAAAATATGAGCACAAACGGAGATGCAACTCACTTCCCGTCATGTAAGGGAACGATACGTTTTGAAAACTGTCTGTTTGAAGGACAGGGTGATGACTCGACCAACGTCCATACTTATTATCAGACCATTCTTTCCGCAGATAAAAACACATGTGTCTTCGCAACTCTTCCGCCCACCGGAACACATAGTCAGAAAGCGGATCATCCCGATCCCGGTGACGAGATATTTATATGCGATGACGAGACCCTTTATCCGAAAGATGTTTACCGTGTGATTGAAATTGAAGATCTCGGGAATTGGACATATAAAATGACCGTGGATCATGATCTTCCGCAAGAGGATTATGCAAGCAAAAAACATCTGTTTGCAAATCTTACGCAGCAGCCGTCGGTCGAAATGACAGGATGCAGGATGCGTAACCATCTTGCCCGCAGCGTGCTGATAAAAACGAGCAATGTTCTGGTGGAAGGATGTATTTTCGACTGTGATACGCTTAACGCCGTTCATATTTGTGCCGAAGGCGGATGGCGGGAAGGAACCCATGCGACCAATGTTATTGTCCGGAACAATATTGTGACCCGCCGCGGAAGGTGGGAATTCGGCGGATACGACAATGCAGGCGGAATCGCCGTGAATATAGGCGGTGAACATCCGGTTCGTCCCGTTCATGAAAATATCGTAATCGAAAACAATGTGATTTCATGTTCAGATACGAAACGCGCCATATACGCGGGCCTGACAAAAGGACTTAAGATCCGGAATAACAAACTGCTTTGTCGGATCCCCGAGCAGGCGATTGTGATTCAAAGGTGTGAGAATGTTGAAACAGAATCAAATACTGTTGCCGAAATTATCTGAACCGATTTTTCACCGCGATAACATATCGGATCCCCGCGTCGGTATGATGGAAAACGTCGCTTTTTTATCAGTTCATAAAAAGTTCATAAAAATAATTGGTATACATATTGCATTTTCTATTGATTTTGAGTATAATAGACAAGCATGGCTAAATATTGCGCGGAAGTTGGAGGTTGCCGGAAGGACGAAAACCTTGCCGGGGAATTTCAACGGAGCATAATCCGACATGATTGGATTAGACCGAACTTTACCGATGTAAACGCTCGCGTTTACCGCTCGGAGACGTATTGATTCGGACGCTATAGCAGTGTCCGATTTATTATGTTCAAAAAGTGAAACGCACGGCGGTGTGTTCGGATATTCAATCGCCTGTCACGGCTGAATGCCGAGTTTCGGAGCCGTCCCTGACGGAGACGCCGGAACGGACTTCAAAATTTTATAGGAGGCGACAAAATGGCAAACGAAAAGATGAGAATCCGCTTAAAATCTTATGATCACTACCTTATCGATCAGGCAGCAGAGAAAATCGTTGAGACAGCAAAGAGAATGGATGCTACATTCTCAGGTCCGATTCCTCTTCCCACAGATAAAGAAATCATTACGATTTTAAGAGCAGTTCACAAGTATAAAGACGCTCGTGAACAGTTCGAATACAAAACTCACAAGAGAGTAATCGACATCATCAATCCCACCAAAAAGACTGTAGAAGCTCTTATGTCAGTAGAACTTCCCGCAGGCGTGGAAATCGAAGTTAAACTGTAATCTGACAAACGGACGGGAAGCCATGACCGTCATAAGTCGTCCGCAGCCCGCGATTATACGGATGCCGGCCCTGCCGCCGTAATGCTCATATTATTATAATGCAGCAAACGGGTTCAATCGCGCTGATACTCCGCAAGGAGTACGGTCAAGTTGGGAAACCAACCAATAACCGAAAGGAGAATTTATAATGGAAAAAGGAATTATCGGAAGAAAAGTCGGAATGACACAACTTTTCACCGAAGCAGGCAAACTTGTGCCTGTAACAGTGCTCGAAGCCGGTCCCTGTGTTGTAACTCAGAAAAAAACGGTTGACAACGACGGATACGAAGCTGTTCAGCTCGGTTTCGACGACGTAAGGGAAAAACTTGTAACCAAACCCTTAAAAGGCCACTACAACAAGGCTAACGTAGGTTATAAAAAAGTCCTCAGAGAGTTCGATCTTGATTCTGCTCTCAATGTAGGCGATATTATTAAAGCTGATACCTTTGCTGCCGGCGACAAAGTCGACGTAACGGGTATTTCAAAAGGTAAAGGATACCAGGGCGCCATCAAACGTCACGGCTTCCATATCGGACCTAAAGCTCACGGTTCCGGATATCACAGACATCAGGGTTCAATGGGCGCTAACACCGATCCTTCCAGAGTTATGAAAGGTAAGGGAATGCCGGGTCATATGGGCAGCGAACAGGTTACGATTCAGAACCTCGACATTGTTAAAGTTGACGTAGAAAATAATCTGATTGCCATCAAAGGCGCTATCCCCGGTCCTAACGGCGGCTTGATCGTTGTCAGAACAGCCGTTAAATCTAAATAAGGAGGAAGAGAAACATGGAAGTTAAAGTATTCAACATGGCCGGCCAGGAAACCGGTAAGATGGAATTAAAAGACGACATCTTCGGCGTTGATGTCAACGTTGCTCTTCTTCACGAAGCAGTAAAGAATTATCTTGCAAATCAGAGACAGGGCACATCCAATACCCTTACCCGCACAATGGTAAGAGGTGGCGGAAGAAAACCGTTTCCGCAGAAGGGCAGGGGCTCAGCCAGACAAGGATCTCGTCGTGCGCCACAATGGGTACACGGTGGTATCGTGTTCGGACCTCATCCCCGCAGTTACAGATATTCAATGACCAAAAAAGCAAAGAGACAGGCATTCAAATCGGCTTTCTCCGCAAAAGTTGCAGAAGGCAATATGATAGTTCTCGATACTCTTTCTTTTGAACAGATCAAAACAAAACAGATGGTTAACGTTCTTAATGCTCTTAACGTTTCCGAAAAGGCTCTCGTAGTTCTTGCCGGTCCCGATAAAAACGTTGTTCAGAGCGCAAGAAACATTCCGACCGTTAAAACCCTCTATGTAAACACTCTTAACGTTTACGACATTATTAACAATGACAAGTTCATCGTTACTAAATCGGCCGTTGAGAAGATTGAGGAGGTATATTGCTGATGAAATTCGCTCAGGATATTATTTTGGAGCCTGTAATTACCGAACGTAGTATGGATCTTATCCGTAACGAACGTAAATACACCTTCATCGTAGCAAAAGATTCCAATAAAATCGAAATCACAAACGCAGTAGAAGAACTTTTCAAAGTCAAGGTAGCCGCTGTCAATATAATGAATTACGACGGCAAAACCAAAAGAGTCAGATACAAACCCGGCAAAACCGCTTCCTATAAAAAAGCGATCGTTTCCATTACATCCGACTCCAAGACAATTGAATTCTTCGACAACTTAATGTAAAGGAGTGCGACTATGGCTATTAAAAATTATAAACCGACCACTCCGGGCAGAAGAGGCATGTCGGTCTCGGCATTTGAAGAGATTACAAGCAAAACCCCCGAAAAATCACTTCTTTCTTCACTTAAAAAACATTCCGGCCGTAACAGCTACGGTAAAATAACAGTTCGTCATAAAGGCGGCGGAAACAGAAGAAAATACAGAATCGTAGATTTCAAACGTAACCGTATCGATGCAGACGCAACAGTTATGACCATCGAATACGACCCCAACAGAAGCGCCAATATTGCTCTTGTTCAGTATCCGGACGGTGAAAAGAAATATATTATCGCTCCCGAAAAACTCTCTGTAGGCGATGTCCTTGAAGCAGGCGCAGGCTCCGATATCAAAATCGGTAACTGTCTCCCCCTCGAAAACATTCCCGTCGGTACTGTTATTCACAATATCGAAATCAACCCCGGCAAAGGCGCTCAGATCGCCCGGTCCGCAGGTGCTGCAGCTCAGTTGATGGCAAAAGAAAACGGATATGCTCAGATCAGACTTCCTTCCGGCGAAGTTCGTATGGTAAGTCTCAACTGCAGAGCCGTTATCGGAAACGTTGGTAATATCGATTATGAAAACATCAAAATCGGTAAAGCCGGAAGAAAACGTCACATGGGTATCAGACCTACCGTAAGAGGTTCCGTTATGAACCCGAACGATCACCCTCACGGTGGTGGTGAAGGTAAGTCTCCTATCGGACGTCCCGGTCCTGTAACTCCTTGGGGCAAACCCGCTCTCGGATATAAGACCCGCAAGAAGAAGAACAGAACCAACAAATTTATCGTTAAACGCAGAAACAGTAAATAAGGAGGTGCGACTGATATGAGTAGAAGTATTAAAAAAGGACCTTATGTAGAAGAATCTCTTTACAAAAAGGTTGCCGCTATGAACGCTTCCGGCGAGAAAATCGTTATCAAAACCTGGTCGCGCTCTTCAACAATATTCCCTGAATTCGTCGGACATACATTCGCCGTTCACGATGGTAAACGTCATGTTCCAGTATATGTTACCGAAGATATGGTCGGTCATAAGTTAGGTGAGTTCGCTCCCACCAGAACTTTTAAAGGCCACTCCGGTTCAAAAACATCCAATACCGGATCCTGATAAGTAGGAGGCTGAAAGAAAATGGAATCAAAAGCATATCTCAGAGGCATCCGCATCACTCCCAGAAAGGTTAAGGTTGTTCTTGACCTTATCCGGAAGAAGGATTTGGGTACTGCACTGGCTATTTTGCAGAACACACCGAAAGCTGCAAGCATGCCTCTTTACAAACTTGTTAAATCCGCTGCTGCCAATGCGGAGCATAATTTCGGAATGGACGTTTCGAAGCTTTATGTAAAAGAATGCTATGTCGGACCTTCTCTCACAATGAAGAGAATGGTTCCCAGAGCAAGAGGCAGCGCCGACATCATGCTCAAGAGATCATCCAATGTTACGATGATCCTTGCAGAGAAAGAATAAGGGGGTACGATAATGGGACAGAAAGTTAATCCGCACGGTCTTAGAGTGGGTATTATTCGTAACTGGGATTCCAGATGGTACGCCCGCGACGAAAAATTCGGCGATACTCTCGTTGAAGACTACAACATCAGAAAATTCGTAACCAAGCGCCTTGCAGGTGCACAGCTCGCTCGTATAGAGATCGAACGTGACAACAACGATAAGATCAGACTCTTCCTTCGTTGCGCAAGACCCGCTCAGATTATGGGTAAAAACGGTGCCGAAATCGAAAAACTCAGAAATGATGTTTCAAAATATGTAGGCAAACCGATTTATATTACGATTCTCGAAGAGAGAAGACCCGACCAGAACGCCGTTCTCGTTGCACAGAGAATAGCTTCAGACCTCGAAAAGAGAGTTTCCTTCAGACGCGCTACAAGAATGGCTATCGAAAGAACCATGAAAACCGGCGTTAAAGGAATTAAAGTCTGCGTCTCAGGTCGTCTCGGCGGTGCCGAAATCGCAAGAATCGAACATTACCATGAAGGAACAATACCTCTTCAGACTCTCAGAGCCGATATCGATTACGGATTTACCGAAGCAAATACCACTTACGGTAAAATCGGCGTAAAAGTTTGGATTTACAAAGGCGAAGTTCTTTCTTCAGGTAAGAATTTTACAGCAAGGGAGGAAAGCCGTCATGCTTCAGCCAAAAAGAGTAAAATATAGACGTGTTCAACGCGGAAGACTGACCGGTAAAGCTTCCAGAGGCAATACTCTGTCAAGCGGCGAATACGGTCTCGTAGCTCTCGAACCTGCATGGATTACAGCCCGTCAGATCGAAGCAGCCCGTATCGCAATGACACGTTATACCAAAAGAGGCGGTAAAGTCTGGATTAAAATCTTCCCCGACAAGCCGATCACCGAAAAACCTGCTGAAACCCGTATGGGTTCCGGTAAAGGTTCTCCCGAATATTGGGTAGCAGTTGTAAAACCGGGTCGTATTATGTTTGAAATGGCCGGTATACCTGCTGATGTTGCAAAAGAAGCTATGCGTCTTGCATCATACAAACTTCCCATTAAATGCAAATTCATCGCAAAAGAAACAGCTGTTGCCGAAGAAGCGGCAGCCGAAGAAGACGGAGGTAACGAATAATGAAAATTACCGAATTAAGAGCATTGTCTTCTGCAGAGCTTGAGAATAAACTCAAGGATCTCAAACAGGAAATGTTCAACCTTCGTTTCCAACATGCTACAAACCAGCTTGACAACCCGCTTAGACTTGCAGCGGTCAGAAAAGACATCGCAAGAGTCAAAACGGTAATCCGTGAGAAAGAGCTTAATGCTTAAGAGGAGGAAACATAATGGAGAGAGCACTTAGAAAAACAAGAGTTGGAACCGTAGTTTCCGATAAAATGGATAAAACCGTCGTCGTTGCATTGTTTGAAAATGTTAAGCATCCGGTTTATAAAAAAGTTATCAAAAGAACTGCAAAACTGAAAGCTCACGATGAAGAGAATCAGTGCGGTATCGGCGACAAAGTAAAGATAATGGAAACCAGACCTCTTTCAAAAGAAAAGAGATGGCGTGTGGTTGAGATTATCGAGAAAGCTAAATAATCAGAAGGAGTATCGATATGATTCAACAGCAGAGTTTACTTCAGATAGCCGACAATACCGGTGCAAAAGAAATTATGTGCATCCGCGTTTTGGGCGGCACAGGCAGAAAATTTGCCAATATCGGCGATGTAATCGTGGGAGCTGTTAAAAAAGCTACTCCCGGCGGAGTCGTCAAAAAAGGTGATGTCGTTAAAGCAGTTATCGTTCGCAGCGTTAAAGGCTGCAGACGTGCAGACGGTTCCTACATTCATTTTGATGAAAACGCAGCCGTTATCATCGGCGAAGATAAAAACCCCAAGGGCACCCGTATTTTCGGGCCCGTAGCAAGAGAGCTCAGAGAAAAAGAATACACAAAGATTCTTTCACTCGCTCCCGAAGTACTGTAAGAGGAGGAGACCGAAATGAGCAAGATGAACATCAAAAAAGGAGATAACGTAATGGTTATTTCCGGCGTCAGCAAAGGCAGTAAAGGTAAAGTCATCGAAGTTTCACCCTCCGAAGGACAGGTTATCATTGAAGGCGTTCATATGGTTTCCAAGCATGTTAAACCCAGAAACGCTCAGCAGCAGGGCGGAATAATCAAGACCGAAGGACCCGTAAGAGTTTCCAAGGTTATGGTTGTTTGTCCCAAATGCGGCAAACCTACCAGAGTCGGCCACACAGTGGAAGACGGCAAAAAGGTCAGAGTTTGCAAAAAATGCAAGGCTACATTTTAACGGAGGAGTAAGAGAATATGTCTACAATTAAAGATTTATATGTAAAAGAAATCGCTCCTGCGTTGATGAAGAAATTCAACTACAAAAGCTCGATGCAGATTCCTAAACTTGATAAAATCGTTGTAAACGTTGCATGCGGAGATGCAAAAGATAACACAAAAGTTATCGATTCCGTAGTAAACGACATTACAACCATTACAGGTCAGAAGGCAACGGTTTGCAAATCTCACAAAGCAGTTGCAAACTTCAAACTTCGTAAGGGAATGCCCATCGGCGTAAAAGTTACGCTCAGAGGCGAAAGAATGTACGAATTCGTTGATCGTCTTTTCAACGTAGCTCTTCCCCGTGTCCGTGACTTCCGCGGAATTAACCCCAATGCTTTCGACGGCAGAGGAAATTATTCCTTCGGTATCAAAGAGCAGTTGATATTCCCCGAAATCGAATTCGATAAGATCGACAAGGTTCGCGGAATGGATATTATGTTCGTTACAACCGCCACAACAGACGAAGAAGCAAAAGAACTTCTCACTCTGATGGGCGCACCGTTTAGTAAGTAAGGGAGGATAAGCAAATGGCTAAATTATCATTAAAGTTAAAACAGCAGGCACCCGCAAAATTCTCTACGAGAGCATATAACAGATGCAAAATTTGCGGAAGACCTCATGCTTACCTCAGAAAATTCGGCATCTGCCCTATTTGCTTCAGAGACCCTGCTTACCACGGCCAGATTCCCCGCGTAAAGAAAGCCAGCTGGTAATAAGGACAGGAGGTAGCGAAAATGCAGATTACAGACCCCATTGCGGATATGCTTACCAGAATTCGTAACGCAAGTTCCGCTAAACATGAAAGCGTAGAGATTCCCGCTTCCAACATGAAAAAGGAAATCGCTCGCATCCTTGCCGACGAAGGTTACATCAAATCTTATGAAGTAATCGACGACGAGAAACAGGGAACAATCAAAGTGGCTCTTAAATACGGCGCCGGCAAGACTCAGGCTATCCGCGGCGTTCAGCGTATTTCCAAGCCCGGCCTCCGCGTTTACGTCGGATATGAAGACATGCCCAAAGTCATGAACGGACTTGGTGTTGCAATCGTTTCCACATCAAACGGCGTAATGACCGATAAAGAAGCCAGAAAGGCAAAGATCGGCGGAGAAGTTTTAGCATTCGTTTGGTAAAAACTGGAGGAAAGATCAATGTCAAGAATTGGTAGAAAACTTATAAATATACCCGCCGGTGTTACCGTTGATTACAATGCCGACGCACACATCATCACCGTAAAGGGACCCAAGGCTGAGCTTTCCAGAAATCTCAACCCTGCTATTTCTGTTGAGGTTGACGGCGCAGTTATCAAGGTTGTCCGTCCCAGCGACAGTCAGGAGCACAAAGCCCTTCACGGACTGACAAGAACATTGGTTGCCAATATGGTAGACGGTGTTACTAAAGGATTCACAAAGGCTCTCGAAATCATCGGAACCGGTTACAAGGTAGCAAAAAACGGTAACGGTCTTGAATTAACATTAGGTTATTCTCATCCCGTTATCATTCCCGAAATCAAAGGTATTACTTTTGATGTTACAAGCGCAACCACTTTCACGGTATCAGGAGCCGATAAACAGATGGTAGGTCAGATTGCCGCTGAGATCCGCGGAAAGAGACCTCCCGAGCCATATCATGGCAAGGGCGTCCGTTATGCCGGAGAATTTGTAAAACAGAAGGAAGGCAAAACGGGTAAAAAATAATACCTGTAGGAGGATAATTGAACTATTATGGTTACGAGAAAAGATGCTAATGCATTGCGCGTAAAACGTCATCTTCGCGTTCGCGGTAAAATATCCGGAACTGCAGAGTGCCCTCGCCTTTGCGTTTACAGATCCCTTAAAAACATATATGCTCAGATAATCGACGACGAAGCAGGTGTAACTCTTGTTTCCCTTTCCACCGTCAGCAAAGAATATTCTGAAGTATACGGCGGCAATATAGAAGCTGCAAAAAAGATAGGCAACGACATTGCAAAGCTTGCTCTCGAAAAAGGAATTAAAGACGTGGTCTTCGACCGCGGCGGTTACCTTTATCACGGCAGAATCCAAGCTTTGGCTGAAGGCGCCAGAGAGGGCGGACTCAATTTCTGAGTCGCGTTAGGAGGATTATTCAATGAATGTAAAACAGAGTTCCAATTCGGGCTTGAATGAAAAAATGATCGCCTGCGACCCCGTATCCAAAACCGTTAAAGGCGGCCGTAAGAGAAAATTCTCGGTTCTTATGGTTGTCGGTGATGGAAACGGCAAAGTCGGCGTAGGTATGGGAAAATCCGCCGAAGTTCCCGATGCAGTTGCAAAAGCAGTTCAGGATGCAAAAAAGAATCTTGTTACTGTTACACTTAAAGGAACAACGATTCCTCATGAAGTAGTTTGTGAATACGGCGCAAGCCTTGTTGTTCTCAAACCCGCTGCAGAAGGTACCGGAGTTATCGCCGGTGGCGCAGTCAGAGACGTTCTCGAGATGGCTGGTGTTAAGGATATAAGAACAAAAGCTCTTCGTTCCAGAAACCCCAAAAATCTTGCAAAAGCTACAATCAACGGTCTTCTCTCACTCAGAGATGCACAGCAGGTTGCTGAAGTAAGAGGCAAGTCCGTCGAAGAAGTTATAGGTTAAGGAGGGTATTATAATGGCACAGACATATACGGCAGATACCCTTAAAATCACTCTCACAAAGAGCCTCATCGGAAGAAACAAGAGCCACATTGCCACTGCGCAGTCTCTCGGTCTCCGTAAAATCGGCCAGACAGTCGAACAGCCGAATAATGAAGCTACTTTGGGAAAAATCAAATTAATCAGCTATATGCTCAAGGTTGAAGAATAAGGAGGTATCGGCATGAAAATATCAGATCTTTTCCCTGCCGAAGGTTCCGTTAAAGTTGCCAAGAGAAAGGGCAGAGGCCCGGGCACAGGTAACGGTAAAACCGCAGGCAGAGGCCATAAGGGTCAGAAAGCACGTTCAGGCGGCGGAGTAAGACCCGGTTTTGAAGGCGGCCAGATGCCTTTACAAAGAAGACAGCCTAAGCGTGGTTTTGATAACTCTCATTTCGCTAAAGTTTATCAGATCGTTAATGTATGCGATTTAAACGGCTTTGACAGTGATTCTGTTATCACCGCACAAGAGCTCTATAATGAAGGCCTTATCAACGATGTTGACAAGGAAGTTAAGATCCTCGGCGGAGGCGAGCTCGAAAAAAAGCTCACGGTAAAGGCTACAAAGTTTTCCGAATCCGCTAAGGCAAAGATTGAGGCAGCGGGCGGAACAGCAGAGGAGGCATAACAATGTCTATTCTCCAAACTTTACGCAACGCATGGAAAGTTGAAGATATCCGCAAAAAACTGTTATTTACGTTGTTTATCATCGTATTGTTCAGAATCGGCGCAAATCTTCCTGTTCCATTTCTTAATCAGGCGGCAGTTCAGAATTTCTTTAACTCCGATACATCCGCAGGGCTTCTCGGTTATCTCAATATGTTATCCGGCGGCGCTTTGTCTTACGGAACGATTTTTGCTTTAACCATTCAGCCTTACATCAATGCCAGCATTATTATTGAATTGCTGACGATTGCAATTCCTTATTTTGAGAGATTGCAGAAAGACGGCGGAGAAGAAGGAAAGAAAAAGCTCAATGCCATCACAAGATATGTTACAATCGCCATCGCAATTGTCCAGGCTCTCGGATATTATGTAACGCTTAATTCAATCAACGCAATCGATTCCTACTCCGGATTCTCCGGCGTTGTAGCTCCGGTTGTTATGATTGCAACTCTCGTTGCAGGTTCCATGCTTGTTATGTGGCTCGGCGAATGTATCGATGAAAAAGGTATCGGAAACGGTATCTCAATGATTCTTTTCGCATCTATCGTATCCCGCGGTATAGATTTTGTTTCGTATCTTATCAATCAGTTCAAGAACGGTAATTGGTACGTTTCCATTATCATTCTCGTTCTCGGTATCGCAATGTTCGCGCTCATCGTTTTCATGGACAGCGCCGAAAGACGTATTTATGTTCAGTATGCAAAACGTCAGATGGGCCGCAAACTTTACGGCGGACAGAGCAGCAACCTTCCCATTAAAGTATGTATGACCGGTGTTATGCCTATCATCTTCGCTTATGCGATCGTCGCTATTCCCAATACCATCGCTGCGTTTTTCCCGAGTTCCGGATTTGCAAAGTTTATTGAGAACTATTTCTCACAAACAAGCGCCGCATATATGATAATCACTTTCATTCTTATTATTGCTTTCAACTATTTCTACCTCTCCATCCAGTATAACACGGTTGAAATAGCAAACAATCTTAAGAACCAGGGCGGAACGATTCCCGGTATCAGACCCGGAAAACCGACAAGTGACTATATTACGAAAGTTGTAAACAGAGTTACCTTGTTCGGCGCTATATTCCTCGGATTTATAGCCGTTTGTCCTTACATTTTACAGCTTATCTTTGACAACGGAGCCAATATCGGTCTTGGCGGTACATCTATGATGATTCTTGTAAGTGTTGCACTCGAAACAGTCAAGTCTCTTGAATCTCAGATGATGCTTCGTCACTATAAAGGCTTCCTTGATTGATAACAGCTATATACCGGATCGGTCGCCGTTATTCGACAGACGGCGACCTGATCCCGAATGTTTTGTCGAAGAAGGGAAAACAAATATGTTGAGATTGATTTTACTCGGTGCCCCCGGCGCCGGTAAAGGCACACAAGCTGAAATTATTTCCGAACACTACGGTATTCCGCAGATTTCAACCGGAGCCATTCTTCGTGAAGAAATTGCATCGGGAACCGAACTCGGAAACAGACTCAAAGAAATAATAGAAGCCGGTCAGCTTGTTCCCGACAGTGACGTTATCGAGATCGTTAAAGGCAGACTTGCTCAGGCAGACTGCAAAAACGGTTATATCCTCGACGGCTTTCCCCGCACGATTCCTCAGGCGGAAGCACTTGATGTTATGCTTTCCGAAAACGGCGGCAAAATCGATATAGTATTGTCTATAGATGTTGCCGATGAAGATATCATAACAAGAATGTCCGGAAGACGCGTTTGTCCGAAATGCGGCGCATCATATCATGTTATGTATAATCCGCCCAAGGAAGAAAATATTTGTGATAAATGCGGATCCGAGCTTGCAATCAGACCGGATGACAATCCTCAGGTCGTTGCAGACAGATTGGCTGTCTATCACAAAAAAACAGCTCCTCTCGAGACCTATTACGATGCACAGGGAAAACTCAGAAGAGCAAAAGGTTGTGAATTGCTTGCCGATACTTCGGCAAATGTCAGAAAGGCTTTGGAAGAAGGCATTGGCGAATGATCACAATTAAATCACAAAGAGAAATAGACTTGATGCGTAAGGCAGGTGCTTTGGCAGCGCAGCTTCTCGTTGTTGCCGAAAAAGCGCTTGAACCGGGAATAACAACAAAGTATCTCGATACGGTTATTCACAAGTTTATTTCTTCCCATGGCGCGACACCTTCCTTTTTGGGTTATGGTGGATTTCCCGCTTCTGCATGTATCTCTGTCAATGATGAGGTAATACACGGGATTCCGTCAGAGCGTCGTGTCATTAACAATGGGGATTTGGTGAGTATTGATGTCGGTGTTCTATTAAACGGCTACCATTCCGATACTGCCAGAACTTTTCTCGTAGGGGAATGTTCGGCTGCTGCCGAAAAACTTGTGGAAGTTACAAAAGAGTGCTTCTACAGAGGTATAGCAAATGCAACGGCAGGAAAAAGAATCGGAGATATAGGATCGGCAATCGAAAGTTATGCCAATTCAAACGGTTATTCGGTTGTTTATGAATATATCGGACATGGTGTCGGAACACATTTACATGAAGATCCCGATGTTCCCAATTACGGTTCTCCGGGCAGAGGTCTCAGGCTTCGCTCCGGAATGACCATTGCGGTAGAACCAATGGTAAACGAGGGTGATCCCGATGTTATGGTTTTACCGAACAAGTGGACTGTTGTAACGACGGACGGTAAGCTTTCTGCTCATTATGAGAATACGATAGCGATTACCGATAACGAGCCGTTAATACTCACATCTCTGTAATCCGGATTTTTTTCCGGAAATAATCGGAGGCCCGATATGAATTTTCCAAAACAGGGTGATTTGGTCAAATCTCTTGCCGGACACGATAAAAATCAGTTTTTTATCGTTATATCCGTTAAAGACGGTTTCCTTTATCTTGCGGACGGAGATTTAAGAAGGGTCGAAAAACCCAAGAAAAAGAATCTGCGGCATTGCGTGCTTGTCAAAGAAAATCCGGTGATCCGGACATCAAAAGACATCGGCGTAGCAAATGCCGAAATCAGAAAATGTATCAAAGAGTTCCTGAACAAGGAGGATTTACAGATTGGCTAAAGACGGTTTGATCGAGTTCGAAGGTACAGTAATCGAAATATTACCGAATACAAAGTTTATAGTTGAGCTTTCCAACGGATTTAAGATTACGGCGTATATTTCCGGTAAACTCAGATTCAACAACATCAGGATACTGCTCGGCGACAGAGTTACGGTTGAAATGTCACCCAATGACCTGACTAAAGGCAGAATTACCTGGCGCGGGAAAAAAGCTGCGCTGTAAAGACATTTACCAAGCACTTATGTGCAAAATAGGAGGTAATTATTATGAAGGTACGTCCTTCTGTTAAACCTATGTGTGACAAATGCAAGGTTATTAAACGCAAAGGCAAAGTTATGGTTATCTGCTCCGACCCCAAGCATAAGCAGAGACAAGGCTGATTTGGAGGTGTATTTTAGAATATGGCAAGAATAGCCGGTATTGATTTACCTAACACAAAACGTATTGAAGTAGCTCTTACTTATATATACGGAATCGGAATCAACAAATCCAGAGACATTTTGGCTATCACTGGTGTTGACCCTGATATCAGAGCAAAAGATTTGTCAGATGATGATATCGCAAAACTTCGTGATTATATAGACAAGAACCTCGTTGTTGAAGGTGACCTCAGAAGAGAAGTCGCTCTTAACATCAAGAGACTTGTTGAAATCGGTTGCTACAGAGGCATCCGTCACAGAAAATCTCTCCCCGTAAGAGGTCAGAGAACAAAGACAAATGCCCGCACACGTAAAGGTCCCTCTAAGACCGTAGCAAATAAGAAGAAGTAATAGGAGGATACAGAAATGGCAAAAGCTGCTGCTAAAAAAACAGTTGTTAAAAGACGTAAAGACAAAAAGAACATAGATAAAGGCGCTGCTCATATCCGTGCTTCCTATAACAATACAATCGTTACCATTACAGACGTAAACGGCAACGCAGTATCATGGGCATCTGCCGGTGAACTCGGATTCAAAGGATCCAAAAAATCCACTCCGTTCGCTGCTCAGATGGCTGCCGAAACTGCAGGCAAAGCTGCTGCAGATCACGGAATGAAAACAGTAGAAGTTTACGTAAAAGGCCCCGGATCCGGTCGTGAATCCGCAATCAGAGCCCTTGAAACAGCAGGACTCCAGGTTGTTTCCATTAAGGATGTAACACCTATTCCTCACAACGGATGCCGTCCGCCAAAGAGACGTAGAGTATAATAGGAGGTAACGAAATGGCAAGATATACAGGTCCTGTTTGCAAACAGTGCAGACGTGAACAGCAGAAACTGTTCCTTAAAGGCGATAAATGTTATTCCGATAAGTGCCCCCTGAATGCCGGCAGAGGCGTTCCCGGTCAGCACGGTGCCCGCCGTAAGAAACTTACCGAATACGGAGTTCAGCTTCGTGAAAAACAGAAGGCAAAGAGATTTTACGGTGTAGCGGAAAAACAGTTCGCTGAATATTATGAAAAAGCAACGAAGATGTCCGGTATCACCGGTGACAATCTTCTTCAGATTCTCGAAACCAGAATGGACAACATAGTTTACAGAATGGGCTTCGCAGTTTCCCGTCCGGAAGCAAGACAGCTCGTTCGTCATGGCCATTTTCTTGTTAACGGAAGCAAGGTAGACATTCCTTCTTACATTCTCAAGGCAGGCGATGAAATAGCTATCAAAGTCAGCACAATGGATTCACCCAAAATGAAGGCAGTTCTGGAATCCACAGAATCCAAACCCCTTCCCAAATGGCTTGAGGTTTCCAAAAACGACAATAATTATGTCGGTAAGGTCGTAGCTCTTCCCACAGCGGAAGATGTTGATCTCCCGATTAAAGTTCACCTGATCGTCGAGTTGTATTCTAAATAACAGGTATGTATTTCTGTTAGTATCCTACGGATATTTATTCCGACATTCAGACTTTTAACAAAAAAGAAAGGGTGCACACTATGATAGAAATAGAAAAACCGACAGTTGAAATTGTAGAATCAACAAATGACGGAACATATGGAAAATTTGTCGTAGAGCCTCTGGAAAGAGGTTATGGTATAACCCTCGGCAACTCCCTCCGCAGAATTCTTCTTTCATCACTGCAGGGCGCGGCTGTTACTTCTCTTAAAATAGACGGAGCGCAGCACGAATTTGCGACCATCCCCGGTGTCAAAGAAGATATCTCCGAAATCGTCCTTAATATGAAGGGCCTTATCTGCAGACTGCACGGAGGAAAAACCAATAAATTTGCCTTTATTGAAGTTAACGAAGAAGGCGAAGTTACCGCTGCCGATATTCAGTCGGATTCTGATCTTGAGATTCTTAATCCCAATATGCATATCGCAACGTTAACCAAAAACGTTCGTTTCTATATGGAAATCACGGTTGGAATGGGCAGAGGTTATGTTCAGACCGAAAAGAACAAACCCGCATCCGCTCCGATCGGCCTTATAGCAATCGATTCTTCGCATTCCCCGGTTCTTAAGGTAAATTACAGTGTAGAAAATACACGTGTCGGTCAGATTACCGACTATGATAAACTTACACTTGAAGTTTGGACAAACGGAACAACTTCGGCACGTTCCGCTGTTGCTCTCTCCGCAAAGATAATGAGCGAACATCTTTCACTCTTTGTCGAGCTCGGAGAAGAAATCAACGAAATCGGCGGCGGCGCAGGCTGGAAGAGCGGCGACGAACCCATGACCGAAAAAGTTCTCAGTATGACTATTGAGGAACTTGAACTTTCCGTTCGTTCATTTAACTGCCTTAAGAGGGCAGGAATCAATACCGTTGAGGATCTTGTTGCAAAGACATTCACGGAAATGTCAAACGTTCGTAATCTCGGTAAGAAATCTCTTGAAGAGGTTACCAATAAGATTGAACAGTACGGATTGAGCTTCAGAGAAGACAAAGAATAAAGAAGGAGGTTGTTAAAAAATGGGCACACGTAAATTAGGCAGAAAAACCGATCACAGAAAAGCTATGCTCAGAGGTATGGTTACTTATCTGTTAGAAAAAGGTTCCATTGAAACAACGGTTACGAGAGCAAAGGAAGTACGTTGTCTTGCCGAGAAAATGATTACACTCGGTAAGGTAAATACTCTTCATAATAAGAGACAGGCACTTAGCTTTATTACAAAGGAGGACGTCGTTAAAAAACTGTTCGACGAAATTTCTCCCAAGTATGCAGACCGTAAAGGTGGTTATACCAGAATAGTTAAGATTGGACCCCGTGTAGGTGACTCAGCCGAAATGGCAGTTATCTCTCTCGTTGACTGATTTTGATTTTTATAAGAGCCGGACATAATGTCCGGCTCTACTGCTGTATATGGGAATAAATGAAAAAAAATAATTCTGTGTCGAATGAATTGATTAAATTACTTGATTTTTGCGTTATATAAATATATAATATAAAAGGAGATTTATAAAGAGGAGGATATTCGGGTGAAGATCAGAAAACATATTTTGATTTTAGTCGCCGCTGTATTGTTTCTATGGTTCGGACTCTGTGTTTTTGCCGAGCCCTCCGAATCGCCTCTGGCTTCCGATAACGGCGTGGTTTTATATGCAAACGGCATAAAAACCGATTCTTTTCCCGACATTGATTCTGCATTTGCTTTAATAACCGATTCTCAAACCGATTATGTTATTCTGCTGACAGATGAAAACACCGATTATACTGTTTCGGGGGATAAAACACCGGACGCAAAAAGTATTGTAATCAGAAATGAATTACCGACCGATAAAAACGTAACCATAACCGTCGATACTTTTACTGTTTCGTCCGCTTTGGAATTTGCGAATGTTTCGGTTCGGTTTAATAAAATAGATATCGGTTCGTCTGCGATAGGCTTCAACAGAGTTTCCCGCGCAAAAGGAACGGAATTGGCAGGCGAAAATTCTTCCTCGGTAGTTTTGAATTATTCAACCCTGAATATATCGTTGATCGACGTCGGCACCGTGACATCAGTCGGATTCTCTTTTACCGAAGGCGAGTTTTATGCAAATAAGGTAAAAGGCTGCGTTTCGTTCGGAACTCCGCTCGGAAGCGATAAAACATATAAAGTTGATATCGAAGCGTATTATATGCAGCAGCCGAGTGATTATATCCGTGTCGAAAGCGGGGCTGTATGGAACGGAAAAGCCGGTAAGATAGATATCGTAATCGACAGAGTATATCATGCCGCACAGACCGATTTCGCATTTATCAATATTTTATATAACAAAGAAGGATATCCCAAGATTACCGTAAAAGATGCCGACTGTAGCGTTAATATTCTTCTGATGCCTTTATCCGGAATAAAAGTCGCTCAGACCGGCTCTTCGGAATCTGTTGACGTAAACGGGACACCCGATCTTACGTCGGTTAATGCAATATTAAAAGATATAAACGGAAGAGTAACGGGGATATATAAAGCCGAGAATGAAAACAGTATTGGTTTTATAGACGCAATCGGTTGTTATTTCCGGAATCTTACATCGTATTCGGCAATTACCCCTCTCCTTCCCGATTCTGATATAACGTCAGGTTATCAGCATCTTTCAGACGGAAGAATATTTGTCAGACACGCCTGCGCAGATTACAAAACATACTGGTATACCGTTCCCGCATCAGCATCCAAAGACGGGCAAACCGTTTATAAGTGCTCGTTATGCGAATCGAAATATACCGAGATCATACCAAAACCGCAAACCGAGGGAGTCGTCGTTTCGGGGAGTATAAGTTCATTCGGAAAAGATAAGACCGTAACCGTGATCGAATTGATTTTAAACGGTGTAACGGTCAAAGAAATCAAGTGCTATAAAGATTTTTCAATAAAAAATGTAAAAGCCGGAAATTATGTTCTGCGCGTTTCCAAGCAGAACCACGTTTCACGTGAATACACATTGGTTGTTGCCGATACGGATGTTGTTCAGAATGTCGAGATGCTGCTTGCGGGAGACACCGACGGAAACGGTGTGATCAATACGGTTGACTGGAACCGTATACGTGATCACATTACGGGCCTTACGAAAATAACCGATGATTACCTGCTTGACGTTGCGGATGTAAACCGTGACGGAAAAGTAAACACGATGGACTGGAACGGCATCAGAGATGATATTACTCAGCTCTCACCGATACATTCGGAATGGACAGAAGAAGAAATATCGCCTGACGATGATCCCGGAGAAGACCGGATAACACCGTATTATATCGGGAAAACAAACGAGGAAACCTGTTATAATTATTTTACGATGGTAATGAATCTCAATACCGCCGCAGCGTCGGGTATTCTTGCAAACATTAAAGCCGAAAGTTCTTTCAGAAACAATAATCTCGAAGGAATCTACGAGAAATCTCTCGGATATTCCGACGCAACTTATACCGCGGCGGTAGACAGCGGCGAATACAAGAATTTCTGCACCGACAAGGCCGGATACGGATTGTTCCAATGGACATCCGAGGAACGAAAAACAGAATATTACAATTTCGTAAAGGAACGCGGCGTTTCAATATCCGATATAACTGCTCAGCTTGATTTCTTTGCCATAGAGATACAGAGCAACAGCAGATACCGTCTTGCATGGGAGACTCTTTCGACAGTATGGAATGATGCCGACGGCGCTTATGACGCGGGTTATTCGGTTTGCTATAACTTTGAACGACCGTCCGACAGGGCTTCGAGATCGGTTACGCGCGGAGAGTCGGCAAGAGACACGTATTTCGCAAAATATTATGTTTCACAAGTGCAGTGATTAATGCGGAGATATATATGTTCGACGTAGCAGTTGCAAAATGTAAATCATACGAATATTCCGAATGCCGTTCGGCGTTGGAAGAAGTTCTTTCAAAGACAGACGGAATAAACAAAATAACCTTCGGAAAAAAAGTGGTTATAAAAGTCAATCTCGTTTCGGCAATGAAACCCGAAAAAGCTGCCACAACTCATCCCGTTCTTTTGTGTGCGCTGATCGATATTTTGCGTGAAAAGGGCGCGGATATCATAGTCGGTGATTCTCCGGGAGGAATATATAACGCTGCTCATCTCAATCATGTTTACAATGTAACGGGAATGAGGTCAGCCGAAGAACACGGCGCAAAGCTGAACGATGATTTTTTCGAGGCAAAAGCGGAGTTTCCCCAAGCAAAGACCGCAAAAGAGTTTTACTACACGGCATATCTCGATAAGGCCGATTATATCATTGATTTCTGTAAACTCAAAACGCACGGCATGATGGGAATGTCTGCAGGAATCAAAAATATGTTCGGCGTTGTTCCGGGCATTGTAAAACCCGAATATCATTACAAATATCCCAACGTTGCCGATTTCGCCTCGATGATAGTTGACTTAAATGAATATTTTAAGCCGATTCTTACAATATGCGATGCGATTACGGGTATGGAGGGCAACGGCCCTACGGCAGGCAATCCCAGAGATATAGGGGCTGTTCTGGCATCCGATTCTCCTTATAAACTCGATACCGTCTGCGCAAAGCTTATCGGGCTGACGAAAGACGATATTCCGATTCTTGAGGAAGCATTCAATCGCGGTTATACAACAGCGACTGCCGATGAACTGAATATTTACGGTGAAACCGATTCTCTGGTTATCCGTGATTATAAAAAACTTCCCGTGAATAAATCTCACGCATTTGAAAGCGATTCCGATAATGTTTTCGGAAGGCTTATCGGAAAACTTATAAAATTTTTCCTTGAAGCACGGCCGAAGGTCAGAAAAAACGAATGTGTCGGATGTAAAGAATGCTTCCGGGTATGTCCCGCAAAAGCAATAACGATGCAAAATGATAAACCTGTTATAGACAGAAAAAAATGTATAAAATGTTTTTGTTGTCAGGAGTTTTGTCCCAAAGGCGCAATGAAAGTAAACAGAACAATAATAGCAAAAATCTTTTCAAAAGATAAATAACATATACTTTGTAGATAATCGGAGGAATGTATGAAAAAAATTCTTGCAATGGTTTTGGCAATTCTGTTTTTATTCACCGCGGCTGCTGCGTGCAGCAATCCGGAAGAGCCCGTCAATCCGGGGAAAGATCCTACCGATGATCCTGTAGTGGATCCGACAGATGATCCCGATGTTCCTCATGGGGAACCTGCCGAAGAAATCGTATTCGGCGATAACGATATTTACGTCGCTCCTGACGGAAACGATTCGAATTCAGGAACAAAAGACAGTCCGCTCGCATCTTTTGCCGCCGCAAAAGAAAAGGCAAAGACTGTATCCGGAGATGAAAAGATAACAGTATGGTTCCGCGGCGGAACTTATTATCTTGATGAAACTGTTATTTTCAATGAAACAGACCGTCAGAACGTAGTTTACAGAAGCTATCCCGATGAAGAAGCCGTTATCAGCGGCGGAAAAGAGATTACCGGATGGCAGACGACCGAAATCAACGGCGTGACCGCCTGGGTCGCAGATGTTCCCGTGGGTGAAGATTTTATGTCTCTTTACGGCAAAAACGGTCATCTTTCAACCACGTTTTATCCCGAAGGAACGTATCTGAACGGCGATCCTGTCAGCAATAGTGATTATACAAAAGCATATTATCAGCTTGATACGTCCGACATGCCCGAATTCATAGCGGATGAGGGCGTGTTTATCCGTGTTCTGAACGATCCATGGGCAGAGCAGATAAACAGAGTTTTATCTGTTGATTTCACAACCGGCATACTGACCTTTGATGTCGGCGGAACAACGATGCACTATAACGGCAACGGTTACAGATACCGTTTTGAAAATATTAAATCCATGCTTAAAAACCCGGGTCAGTGGTATCTTGATGTCGCAGAAAGCAAGGTTTATTATGTTCCTCAGAGCGGCGAAACCATAGACGGATTTACTCTCGTTTACGGCAACCTGATGAAACTTGTCGATGCAAGTAATATCGATAATCTTGTTTTTGCCGAACTTACCTTCTCGGATTCGAGACGTAACAGAGTCGGCCTCCATGTCGGACAGGGCTGTAACCAACTTAATCCCGCGGTTTCTTTCGTGCAATCAAACAATATAAAATTCAATGCCTGCACAATTAAGAATACCGGCTTCAACGGACTGTATTTCGGTCCGTATTGCCGTGATTGTATCGTTTCAAACTGTCATTTCGACAGTATTGGCGGAACGGCATGCAACGTTACTCATTCCACAGTTACTTATTCCGAGGATATGACCGGTAATTTTACATTCACAAACAATCTTGTTGAACGTTTCAGCCGCGTATATCAGCATGGCGAAGGCTTGCTGATAGGTCACTGTGACGGCGCCGACGTTTCGTATAATACGATTCACGACGGATACTATACCGGTATTTCCTGCGGCTGGGTATGGGGGCTCGGCGAATCTCCGACCAACAATATCAAAGTTACGCATAATCTTATTTACGATATCGGACAGGGATGTCTTTCCGATCTTGGCGGTATATATATGCTCGGACAGCAGCCCGGCAGCTGCCTCCTTTATAACACGATATATAACATTTCTCACTGCCTCTTCCCGAAATCGGGTTGGAACGGAGAAGGCTCGGGCGGCTACGGCGGCAACGGTATCTTCCTTGATGAAGGATCTTCCTATATGGATGTAAAATATAACCTTGTGTATAACACGACCGGAGGCGCTGTCGCAAAGAATCAGGAAGGCGTTGATCTTATAGTTGCAAATAACATATTTGCCTTTGTCGGCGATTTCCCCGGAATTATGGAAACAACATATAAAAACGTTTACTTAAACAATGATCCGGACATAAGCTTCGGATTTACAAGCCAGAAAATCATCGCAATCGGTAATTTCAATTATTGTTACGACTTTTCCGGAACTTACCGTGACGCTTTTGAGTTTGACGATAATTTTGATGTGGATCCCGGTTTTACCGATGCTCTGAATTATGATTTTACTCTTAAAGATGATGCTGCGCTGCGCGATTTCGAGGGATTTGAAATTTGGAATGTTAATGACGTCGGATGTAATTTTGATTAAAAAAAGGACTTTTGTATGAAAAAAACCATTTCTCTTTCTCTTGTTTTAGTGTTACTTTTGGCAATGTTTGCCGTTTTCAGTGCGGAAGAAAATAACGATCCGGACATAACTCCGGGCGCTGACGACATTTTTGTGGCAACAGACGGCAACGATTCAAATCCCGGAACACAAGACAGTCCTCTCGCTTCATTTGCGGCGGCAAAAGAAAAAGCCAAATCGGTTGCCGGCAGCGAAGCCGTAACCGTATGGTTCAGGGGAGGAACATATTATCTTGATGAAACGGTCGTCTTCGACGAGACAGACCGGAATAATGCGGTTTATTCCGCTTATCCCGATGAGGAAGTCGTTATCAGCGGAGGAAAACAAATAACAGGCTGGCAGACGACCGAAATCAACGGCGTGACCGCATGGGTTGCAGATGTTCCGCAGGGCGAAGATTTTATGGCTCTTTACGGAAAAGACGGGCATCTTCCCACAACTTTTTATCCCGAAAATTCATATTTTATCGGCGAACCTGTTTCCGATCCTACCTCTGTCGGCGGCGACAGCACAATGTCGTTTTATCAGCTAGATAAAGAGAACATGCCGGAATTTATCTCCGACGATGAAGTTTATATCCGTATTCTGAATTCTCCCTGGACAGAACAAATCAACAAGATCATGTCGGTCGATTTCGAATCCGGAATCATCAGAATCGATGTCGGCGAAAAAACCATGTCATACAGCGGAAACGGATTCAGATACCGTTTTGAAAACATAAAATCCATGCTTAAAAATCCGGGACAGTGGTATCTTGACATCGCCGAAAGCAAAGTATATTATGTTCCGCAGGACGGCGAATCGATTGACGGGTTTTCACTCACCTACGGATATCTGTCGGCATTGATGACTGCAAATAAAACCGATAATATTTCTTTCAGAAACATTGTTTTTTCCGATACACGCCGTGACAGAACCCCGCGAAAAATCGGACAGGGCTGCAACGGTCTTTATCCTTCGATTTCATTTGAGGAATCAAACGGGATAATTTTTGACGGATGCACTGTCAGAAACATCGGCTTTAACGGAATTTATTTCGGCCTTTTCTGTCGTGACTGTGCCGTTAAAAGTTGCCGATTCGACAGTGTCGGGGGGACAGCATGCAGCGTTTCTCATTCTTTTAAAAAGAAAGATATCGAGTTCCCCGAGAATATGACCGGAAACTTTACCTTTACAAATAATCTCGTGGAGCATTTCAGCCGTGTTTATCAGTCAGGCGAAGGTTTGCTGATAGGCCACTGCGACGGCGCCGAAGTTTCGTATAACACGATTCACGACGGATACTATACCGGTATTTCCTGCGGTTGGGTATGGGGTCTCGCCGAGTCACCCACAAACAATATTAAAGTTTCGCACAATCTGATTTACGATATCGGGCAGCTTGCCCTTTCCGATATGGGAGGTATTTATACTCTCGGAAAACAGCCCGGAAGCAGCCTGACATATAATGTTATACACAATGTTTCTCATTGCGATTTCCCTCATTCCGGTTACTATTTCGATTCCGAATCGGGTTACGGCGGAAACGGAATATTCCTCGACGAAGGTTCGTCTTATTTGGAAATAAATCATAATCTGATTTACGATACTACGGGCGGTGCGCTCGCAAAACACGAAGAAGGTGCCGGACTTTCGATTACCAATAATATCTTCGCGTTTACCGGAGATTTCCCGTTTATAACCGATAAGGTTGTAAACAATATGTTCATATCGGATAAACCCGAAACGGACTTTATGTATAAGTCGCTTGCAACACAGGGAATTGACATGGGAAATTACTGCTTTAACTATTCCGGCAAATATCTGAACGACTGCACGTTTGCTGAGTATTACGATGAAGATCCGGGTTTTGTCGATCCCGCTGCCCGCGATTTCAGCCTCAAAGAAAATGCCTCATTATACGATTTCGAGAAATTCGATCTCTGGGATTTCGCTGATGTTGGCTCAAATCTGAAATAATTACTGTTACAGACAGGAGAAAATAAAAATGTATGAATATGTTGCTTTAATCGGCGTAGACGGCGCCGGCAGATTTTTCCGTCAGGCAAACACACCGAATCTCGACAGAATTATGGCTGAAGCAGCGACCAGCGAGGATGTTCTTACTTCTATCCCCACTATCAGCGGCGAATGCTGGGGCGCTATGCTTCACGGCGTAAAACCCGAATATCATCGCCTTACAAACGGAATTTGCGATACCGTCGAATACGACCGTCAGTCTCCGTATCCGTCCCTGTTCCGCGAAATCAGAAAGAAATATCCCGATGCTCCCATGGCGTCGATTTCAAACTGGAATCCGATAAACTTCGGTATTATCGAAAACGGCCTTGACGTATATAAAGATACTGCCGGAGAGGATGAGGACGTAACGGCGAAAACCTGCGAATATCTGTCTCATACCATTCCGAAAATGCTTTTCGTTCAGTTCGACTGGGTCGACGGTTACGGCCATTTTTACGGTTACGGCGCCGATTCACCTAAATATCTCGAACAGATTCATAAAACAGACGGATTTATCGGTGAGATTTATAAAAAATATGAAGAGGCCGGTGTTCTCGACAAAACTTTATTCATCGTTACCGCAGACCACGGCGGAACTCCCGGTGACGGAAACGGCGGCGGAGGTTCTCACGGCGGCGACAGTGATGCCGAAAAATACGTATATTTCGGTGCAACCGGTTATTCCGTAAAGAAACACGGTCATATTGAAGATATGGCGATCAGAGATACGGCTGCCATCGTTCTTTATGCTCTCGGCGTCGATATCCCCGAAACATGGGACGGACGTGTTCCTTCCGGACTGTTCGAAGGCGTTACGGCATATCCGCGCAAACCCATGAAAATTGCCATTTCCCAGACTCGTTCACACGATGCGAATGCTGTTCCCGGTCCTTCTTCCATTGAAGAAATCGTAGGAAAAGACCTTAACGTATATCTGAAATTCGAAAATGATTTTGCCGACGCAACAGGTAAACATAACCCGGAAAGAACAGGCAAGTATTATTTCCTCGACGGTTACTACGGCAAGGGAATGAAGTTTGACGACGGTTATCTGACTATCAACGGCTTTTCTGCTTCCGACAAGGGCTTGACTGTCGGTATGTGGATGAAATCTTTCGGAATCAAAGGTGCGACCGTCTGCAGCGCCGTAACGGGTGAAGAGGAAAATAAAGCAGGCTTCAAAATCGTTCTTGAAGACAGGACGCTCGATTTCTTTGCTTTCGGCGGCAAGGATAATAATTGGGTTCCGGGCGTATTGCCTCTCGATTACGTCGGCGGATGGGTTCATGTTATGTTCACTATCGATTATGAGTCAAACAAGATGTCATTCTATGTTGACTTCGACAAGGTTTTCGAGATAGATGCTCCTCAGTTTACAAAGACAATCGCTTCTGTAAAAGACGCTTCGTTTATCGTCGGTCAGAACGAAACCAAGGATTGCAAAGCCGGTCTTGCCGCGTTGCTTGACGATTTTATTGTATGCGACAAGGCTCTTGACGACAAAGAAATCGCAAAACTTGCTGGTTATTATTCTGTTAAATAATCGTTATATAAACGGAAGAGGGAAAAACTCTCTTCCGTTTCAACTTTTTTGTAAAATATCAAGTCTTTTCCTTGATATTTGTTGTGCTGTGTGATATAATAAGTTATCTATACGTAAGGGAGGAATGATCTCGATAATGGACGGAGACAGTAGCGAGGACGACTACGATAATTACCGTTTGAATATTGTTGTAAGGCGGGTCTACGGCGGTTTGCGCTTGTAGGTCGGCTTTTGTTTTTTTATTTTTTACGGTAATTATTTTACAGGAGTTTATATGAATACAGTTCCCCGCATTATTTCCATGGCCGTGCTTATCCTGTTGTCGGCATATTTTTCGGCAACCGAAACGGCATTTTCATCGCTTAACAAAACAAAACTGAAATTAATGAATGAGGATGGAAAAAAAGGCTCAAAGCTTGCGCTTTCCCTCCTTGAAAAATATGATAAGCTTATTTCCACCGTTCTGATAGGAAACAACATAGTCAATATCGCGCTTGCTTCAATCGGCACAGTCTTTTTTGTCGACTTGCTCGGAGAAGGTAAGGGCGCAACCGTTTCCACCGCCGTCATTACGGTCGCGGTTCTTATATTCGGCGAAATAACCCCCAAGAGCATCGCTAAAGATATTCCCGAAAAGTATGCGTGCTTTGTTGCTCCTTTTATTCAGTTTCTTATCTGGGTTTTCACTCCTCTCAATTTTATCTTTACGTTATTGAAAAAGTTTATCGCCAAAATATTCGGTATTGAAGCCGACCGCAAGCTCTCGCAGGAAGAATTGCTTATGCTTGTAGATGAGGTCCAGCAGGACGGAAGCATTGATACCGACGAAGGCAGTTTGCTTAAAAACGTTATCGAATTCAATGAGATCCGCGCTGTCGATATACTGACTCACCGTGTGGATCTCGAAGCGGTATCGGTCGATACCTCCAAGGAGGAGATCGCCGAAGCGTTTACGCAGTCTAAATTTTCGCGTATTCTTGTTTTTGAAGATACAATTGATACCATCGTCGGCGTTATTCACCAAAAAGATTTTTACTGCGGTATGGGTGTTACCGAAAAATCGGTTAAAGAGATTATGACCGAACCCATTTTCGTTCCCAAAACGGAGTGCGTAGACGATCTTCTTAAACTGCTTCAGAAAGCAAAATCCCACGTTGCCGTCGTTCTCGACGAATACGGCGGAACACTTGGCATCGTTACCATGGAGGACATTCTCGAGGAGATAGTCGGCGATATCTGGGACGAGCACGACGAGGTCGTCGAAACGTATCAGAAGCTCGGAGATAATCATTTCAGTGTCGATTGCTCCGAATCGCTCGACGATTTCTGCGAGTTCTTTGATATAGAGATCGAAGATGCCGAAAGCGTTTCTCTCGGCGGTTGGATAATGGAGCAGCTCAACAAGGCCCCCGAGGAAGGCGATACCTTCGAATACGCGAATATCAAGGTCTCGGTTGCCGAAACCGACGGTCAGCGAATAGTCCGCGCCGACGTGCTTCAGCAGGAAAAAGATTCTGAAGAAGAATAATATTATTTAAAATACAGGAGAAAAAATATGACTCCATTCACCAAAGAAGAGCAGGCGCTCGCGGAATCCGTCATCGCCGCGCAGCTGGCTGCCACAGCAGAAACGGTCTGCACGCAGCGGAACGGCGATTGGGAAACAACTCTCACGCCGGTCGTTGTGGAAGCATACCCGACAAACAATATAATCGACCTTTCCGGCAGCTGGGCGGTTGCCCGCTATCCGTTCTCTTCACCCGAGGAGGATCTTGCCGCTCCCGGTCTCTACGATCTTGATTGGGAGCATGCGGAACAGCCGGGACGTATCTTTACGGCAGATCCCAACTACGATCCCGCCCTTTACGGCAACTGGGACCGTATCCGCCTTGCACACATCGACGACAACGACGGCGCCGTGATCCGCCGCACCGTTACCGTTCCGAAATCATTTGAGAATAAAGAAATATTCCTCTGCTGCGACGCGATTTATCCTGCCGGCCGGGTTTATGTTAACGGCAAGCTTGTCGCGGACCACCGCAGCGGATTGACTCCGGTTTGCCGCAACGTTACAGATTTGGTAACTCCGGGACAGACCGTAACGGTTGCCATCCGTATCCTTCGTAAGCATCCGTTTATCATGATGGATATGCCCCGTCATTCAAACGAATTCGGCGGTATGGCGCAGCCCGCATATCTGTTTGCAAAAGAACGCTGCCATGTCGAAGATTATTATCTTCCCGCAACTCTCGAAGAAGACCTCGTTACAGGCCACGTCAAAGGCTGGGCGCGTCTTCGCAACTCTTCCGACAGTGATGTCTCCGCAACGCTCAAACTGATCCTCACCGACCCCAACGGAGCATTTGCGGGGGAACAGAACGCAGTCGTTAAGGTTCCCGCGGGACAGACAGTAACCGCAGATATCGACCTCGTTGTCAATAATCCCATGCTCTGGAACGACGAACATCCGTTCCTCTATTCCGCGCAGCTCGATTCGGAAATTCCCGGTGTGGAGACCGACGTATTCAAGTGGCGTGTCGGCTTCCGCCGTATGGATTTCAAGGATTGCCGTCCGTATCTTAACGGAAACCCCATCAAATTCCGCGGAGTCAATCATCTTACAGGCCATCCGCAATACGGTCTTTATACCCCGAAGGAATGGCTGCGCCGTAATTTCGAGCTTATGAAGCTCGCTAATGTAAACTGCATCCGCACCCACTTTATGGGTCCTCGCTGGCTGGCTGATTTGTGCGATGAAATGGGTATTTACCTTGCTCAGGAGCTTCCCGTAGACTGGGGCACACATTATATTCACGATCCCGAGTGGGTAGGCCCCGCTCTGTTCCGCCTTCAGGGCGGTATTTGCCGCGACCGTAACCATCCTTCCGTTATGGTATGGTCCATAGGTAACGAAAATATGCCCGAATCGGACGCTGTTGCCGCAAACGGATGGATGCATCTTCGTATGTATGAGAAATTTGCCTAGCGTCTCGACCCCAACGGTCTGACGATGTTCCCCCCGCCGGGACCCGCATGGGCGCAGAACGGCAAGCTTATTTCCGGTATTTTCGAGCTGCGTATGGGCGATATCGCCGATACTCATTATTCATTCAAGCATGTTAAACGTTTTCTCGCCGAGGGAAAGTGCGATAACCCCTACTCATGGGAAGCTACCATGGAAACCGATACCAAGGAAGAAGCGCTTGCTCGCGGCTGGAGCGGCACATGGTTCTCCTCCGAATTTATGGGCTTCAGCGCCTTCCCCGATATAATCCGTTCGGCAAACTGCTGCATCGTTATTGCCGACGACAGCAAGACTTATTCAAAGGAAGCAACTCAGCTTGAGGCGTTCGACGATCTTATCCGCCGCGACTGGGGCTTTATCCGCAGCGAGCCTTCCGCTCTCGGAGCAGCGTATTTCCCATGGATGTCCTCCGGTTCGTCCGTAAATCTCGGCCATCCTTTCAGCTGGACGGTTCTTTCCGAGGACTGCGACTGGGGCGTTATGACTCCGGAGCTTCTTCCCAAGCCCACATTCTGGTCTCTCCGTAACGCTCTCAGCCCGATTTGGTTCCCCGACGAGATCGAGTGGTTCGAAGGCGACGAAGGACTTCGCTTTGAACTCTGGAATCAGTATAACGATATCAATCTTGCCGAATGCACGATTCGTGTTACCGACCGTAACTCGACTATGAGATGGCACGATTTCACCGTTAACGTAAAACCCGGCGAACGCCGTGAAGTTATTTTCCCGATATGGAGCGATGACCTCAAGAGACGTCTTGCCGACGGCGGAAACGATATCTTCCGTTTCTGGCTCATCGACCCCAAAGGCTTTGTAAGCACCGTCCGCGACGTTACCGTATTCTCCGGCAAACGTCCGAGAGAAGAATCCGGAACGTATTTCGATGTCGGTCCCGAACCCGCATATCTCAACAAAAAAGATTATACAAAATAATAAATCGCGCAAAAGCGGAGCCGACTTAGGTCGGCTCCGCTCCACGTTATACAATACTGTATTCCGTTTTTATTTGTCCAATAAAAAATTACTATCATCCGTAACGGTAAAATCAAAAGTTTTTTCGTTGAGATATTCGATTTGCTCGCCGTTTTCGTTTGTAACGCTGCCTTTATAACGAAGCGTTGTTTTTCCGTCCTTCATCTCGCCGGAGCCTTCAATGTTGTAAGCACCGTTATTAAAATATTTTCTCACATCGGTATCCGCGCTGTTAAGCCAATCGTAAATTTCAAGAAGATTATTTAATTTCTCTTCGGAAGGTTTGAACAACGGATTTTCATGTTCAATAACCATAATCATCCCGTAATGGTTTTCACTCGTATTTACAGGAGAAGCTACCGTGAATTCGACGGTAAATTTTGCTTTTGAATAATACAATAAAAATGCTGCAAGAATAACTGCAATTACGGCAACAATGATTATGCCGATAATAACTTTTTTCTTCATTTATAATACCTTCTAATAATTAGGTTATCCATCGGATTATATCGGTTTTTGTGTTTTTCAAACAGCAAGTTCCAAAACCGAGAACCGAAAATGCTGTTTTCCTGTCATATCGGGGTGAATCAGCCCGGAAAACGGGATATTTCCTCAACTTGGCATAGTGTTATCCCAGATGCACCTCTTTTCGTTTTAAAATCGAATACCTGCAAATGTTGTAAACAAGATTGGTCAGACCAATATTGAATTCAGCACGTCCGATCCCAATCGAACGAAGCGTAATTCCGTGCATGGAGCCGGTCATAAAGCCGAATACATGCTCGATCCGGCAGCGGGTTTTGGATTTCTTTCTGTTGTTTTCCTTTTGCTCATCGGTCAACGGCTTGCCGCGATACCCTTTTTCACAAACACGGTTTTCCACATGGTCGGGGATTTCTTGCCAACATACGCACTGTCCGCGTAAACAATTTGGTCTTCTTCGTAAAGACGCAGATACGGAACCGCTTCTTCGCCCGGTTCGGTTGCCTGAACGACTTCGTTATTATCAGGTGGCTTGATATCTTCGGCAGTCGAAGTCAAACCGCACCACGTGAATAACGAAAAAACAAGACAAAGTGCCAAAGCGAGTGATAATGTTTTGCGTTTCTTTTTTTTACCTCCGTTTATGTCATAATTATAAATTTTGTAATTTGATGGTATTTCTGCAAAAAACCTTGTGTGAGATGAAATGTATTTTTTTATAATATTTAATTTTATATTTAAAGCATCTCTTTAAAAGTGTTACATTTAGTTTGACAATTCATTCTGTCTGCTTTTATCTGACAAACACATTCCGGTTACGGCACACAGAAAAGCAATAACAGTCGGGATAATCCACGCGGCAGTTGTAACGGGATGCATTATCGGAATTTCGTGCGGAGTTCCCGACAGCCACAACACAACAAATACAGAAGCAGCAACACCTATAAACCAAATAATCAGTTTAAATACTCTGTGGTTCGCCGAAAAATCTTTTCCGAGAAAATATGAAACGACACAAAGCATGATTGCACACAGCGGCCATATAATTACCTCCGGAGCATCAATATCGAACGATTTTATTACGGGAGTTATAAAAAAATTCACAAGTATATTGCCCGCCAATGCGACTATTGCTTCGATTGTAATTACGGCGTTTATAAACAATCTGCTTTTATTTGATTTTAATATCAGACTGTTTCCGACAATCAGCAAGCCGGACATTATTGCCCAAATAACATCAAAACACAGCAGCAAAAGAAATCCGTTTTTGTTTTGGGCAAGCAGAGATAACAAACAGTCATTCAGAACAATCGTTACTAAAAATAAAATAACAGAAAAAAGAATCGTGTTTTTTTTGAATGTCTGCTTTTTAATAAAATTACCTATTATCGCAAAATGAATTAGCGGCAGACAAAGCAGCTTGAACAGATAAACAGGAAGAATGATAAATCCAGTTCCTATCGAATATATCAATGTTGAACACAAAAGCTCAAGATACGAACAAATAAAAAGTAAGAAATATAACATATATCTCAACCTCAACTAATAGAATTCGGAACGATATGTTCAACATAATTTATTCCATTATAAAATCCACACATAATTGTTTCAGGAATACGAGTTAAATTCCCTGAATAATGATATGTTAAATCTTCAATTGCATTGACCAATCCGTTTGGCGTAAAAATAGATGTGTCAATCGTATTATTTGTATCGGCACAAATGTTCCAGACTTCAATTGCAAAAGTTACACAGTTGTTAGTAATTAAATTATACCCACTATATGTAGATGTGATAAGAGATGTGATTTGATTTAATTTGTTTTTATTCACCGTAAGATATGAATAAGTTTTAGACCCATATTTCCCATTTACATTTATTTCATAGACTTCTCGATTATACCATATTCCGACGAAATTACCATCATTTTGGTTTATCTGACTTCCCCATCGTCCAATTGTAACTGTCTCAGAAGATGGTAAACTATAATGCCCAATAGTATATTCGTGTGCTGAATTGCTGATAATTTCAATCCATCCATGTCCAGCAAAACTACCATTAATGAAATTATCAAAAGAAACCCCACTTGCCATTATGTACACATCAAATGTTCCAGGGAAAATAGTCAAAGAAAAGGATTGTGTCAAACCAGTTACTTTATGCGTCGCTGAAATTGATGCATAACCAGAAGATATTGCACTTATTTCATCACCATCTATGCTTAGTAATGAAGCATAATTTGTAGTATATACAAAATCGGATTTATTAGCCCATAAAGCATTTGTTGGATTCTTTGCAATACTTTGATTAATTGTCTCTCCAACATCTGCATTACAACACGAAATTAAAAAGCCATTCATTAATTCTCTATCTTCATACATTGAAGTATTTCCATATGAAGAAGTACTTGCTAACCTCCAAACACGGGAAAAATATGTTTCAGTTCCAGTTGTTCCGAGAGTTAAAGACGTTGCGACTGAATTCCCAGAATAATATAAATACCGTGAATTATATTTATTTTTTATTAGACATCCTGATCCGGATGCTAAAGAAATATCCCATATACAACGTTCTGGGATTGAAGCATCAGCAACAGATACTATTGATAAGGAGCTACTTGACGAACTTGTTGGAACGCTAAGATAATAAGTGGGGTTGGATTTTTCTCTGATAATATAGCCATTATCTACGGCTCTGATTTCCCATCGAATAGAATCACCTAATGAAGAAATTAAACCAGAAGAAGCAGTTGTAGAAGATGATGTATATTTCAAATATTTTCCGGAATTTTTATTATTAACGTAATATGTATCATCAGGAATATAATGTGAATCTGAACCATATGTAACTGTAAGCGTCGGCTTGTATGAAGAACGATTATATGAAGCAATGGTTTTATTTATATATGTGTTACCGTTTTCAACAGAAGAAGGTGCTTTAAATATAATTCCCTTATTTATATTATAGTATTCAGACTTCCAGCCTTTAACAGCTTCGGTTATATCAAAAGAATACCAATGCGGAGTCGATTGCTGTAGTCCATTTGAGTATGAAAAAACATTTGAAGAAAGGTATGTGGAAATATTGTTCGGATTAACATTAGACCAATTTGCTGTCGATTCACTCCATTCATTACCTGAAAAAACATAGCAATAAACTGTCATACTAGCACTTTCGCACATTACATCACGGACTTCAACAGTTGCATTTGTAATAGAATAATTTGTTCCAAGTGAAGACAAATTTAAGCCAGGAAATTTCATTAATATCCGAGAAACGCCATAAGTATCACGTAACCCCACACGTAATGATCCAGAACTGCCGTCCGTTCCAGAAAGACTGTTAATTGTAACATCTTCTATAGCACTACTACCATTATTATTGTAACATATTTCAATAGTCGGGTCAATACGAATTGGATATGCTGTATTCTCATCCATGAGATAGTTTTGATCAACTATAATACGTAAAACATACTGCTCGTTTTCAATTATTTGGGATGCTTCCAATCTACCCATTGAATTGTTTTTTTCATCAGCCGAAAAAATAATAACATCACCAATGACCGCACATATTTCGTTTTCTTTATTCTTCAAAGAAAACGACCCATCTTGTTCCGTAAGTTTCAATCCGTTTGTATATAAATAGAATAAAAATTCGGTTTGACCTGTGTATTCACTTACTATAATGTTTTCTTTAAATCCGGTATACGTTAACGAATATTCATATTCGGTTGTGTCATCAAATTTATAAATTACTTTTTTATGGTCTATAAGTGTTGCGTTTATAATCTCTGTTTGATTAATATACGGGACAAGTGATATAGTTTGATTATTACCTGTCAGCGAAATTCCATCAGCAAGATTATATGGAAAAACAGTTTTTGATGAGTTTGCCGAACTTTCAAATGATTCAGATAACTCATTTTTAGATATATCTAATGTAATATCTTGTATTTTTCCGTCAGCTAAATACTTTACTGGATAAGCAAATAAATATTCTGTTGTTGAGCCGTCGGCATTTAAAAATACGATTTTGTTTAAATTATCTTTTTCATCATCATATAACCGTTTGATATGATTCTTGGCTACAGCGCGCTCATATCCTACTATTTCCGGGACAGATTTTGCCTCTAGTGTTCCGTATACTTCATCAACAGCGGCAGCTCCACTGATAATATCTTTTACAGTATAATTTCTTGTAGTATCCTTTTCCTCTGTCGCCGAAATCTGGCAACACCAGCTAAATAACGAAAAAACAAGACACAGTGCCATAGCAAGTGATAATGCTTTACGTTTCATTTTTTTACCTCCGTTTATGTCATAATTATAAATTTTGTAATTTGATGGTATTACTGCAAAAAACCTTGTGTAATATGAATGGAAATTCATTTCGTCATTTTACTATAATTTATAATATCACCTGATACTATGTTTGTCAATATACTATTTTCGTTTTAGTATTGACAAAATATATTTTTTTGATATGATTATACTTAGAAAGGTAATTAGTAATTCTGATATGGATAACAAGTGTAAAAGCAAGTTGCCTGATAATTGGGCAAACGTAATTGATGAGAGTTTCCGTTACGGAATGATTGAGCTGTTGATTTTATCAATGCTAGTCAAAAAAGACATGTATGCATACGACATAAAACAAGAAATCCAAAGCCGCAGCAATGGTGAGTTCAACATTAAAGACGGATCAATGTACGGACCAATTTATAAAATGTTGGAAAGAGGACTTATCTCTTGTCGGCAGGAATTGGTTGGAGAAAAAAGGTTTCGTAAATATTATCATCTGGAAGACTTGGGCAAGGAATATCTTGCTTGTTGCATTGATAGGTTTTATACTTTGTTTAATGTTACCGATACAATTATTTCGGAATATCTCAATTATACAGATTTTGATATAAAAAAAACAGATAAACCTTAATTTGGAAAATTAAAATTTCATCCCAAATAAAAAAGAAAGGATATCACTCATTCGTGAATTAGTTCTGCATATATGAACAATATTCTTGCCTGCAAAAAACAATATATTAATGTGTTGAAAAAAGGTCTTCGAGAAATAGGAAAAAATAAAAAAACATTTATTTCGGATATTTCAAACGATATTGATGAATATATTAATAATCATTCAGACGTCAGTTATATTTCTCTTTGTGAAGCTTTCGGTTATCCTGAGGTTGTTGCAAAAGAATTTATCAGAAATAATGATTATACAGAGTTAATAAAAAAAGTAAAAAAATCTCGGAGAGTAAAAATTATATTGCTTGGTTTAATTATTCTTTTTATTGTTGTTGCGATTATTTTGTATCCACATATTGAAAGTCTTTTCAATACTATTAACATCACAATTACCGATTAATAACTAAAAAGGAGAAAATGAACATGAAAAAAACATTAATTTTTATTTTGGTTTTTGTTTTATCAACTATTTGTTTTGCTTCAACATCATTTGCCTCGTCCAAAATCACTGCAACAGATTGCGTTTTCGATTGTAATGAGATAAAAACCATCAAAACAGACGATGGCGGATGTATTTCTATAGTTTTAGTTACAAAGAATTCAACAAAAGCATCCGGAATAAAAGATGGAACCAAATATGTAACTCGTCAAGATTCAAACGGAAACCTTGTCTGGCGATATGGTTTGACCGCAACATTCTCATATATTCCCGGAGTAAGTTCAACATGCACAAATGCTACTTACTCGGTTGAGAACAATTCATCTATTTGGTCTTTCAGTGATGGCTCAACATCCATTTCAGGCAATGTTGCTCACGGATACGGAAAATTTGAAAGGAAACTTCTTGGTTTGATCGTGTTAGAAACAAATAACATAGATATAAGCCTTACCTGCGATACTTACGGCAATTTATCATAAGTTTTAGAAAAAATTATCACTCACGACTTAGTTATCAGGTCGTGAGTGATTTTTTATCTGCAAAAGCCGTATGATGTTTTTTAACTTTTTATGAATTCCGTTTAGATGACGTAACGTCACGTATTGACAGTAATGTAATGTCATGTGATATAATGACGGCGGATATGTTAAAAAAGCACACTTCAAGCAGATAAAGCGGAAGATTCCGAAGCTGAAAAAACATCGCAGGATGGGGGAAATAAAAAAGTGGCTGAATATTCAACCGGAGAAGCTGCAAAAATCTGCAGCGTTACCGTCAGAACAGTGCAGTATTACGATAACTGCGGACTGCTTAATGCAAAGAAAACAGGAAGCGGACAGAAAAGAGTATATACCGATGACGATATCGAAAAGCTCAAAACTGTTTGTTATTTGCGTGAAATCGGAATGTCCGTAAAAGATATAGTCAGACTGTTTGAAGAAAACAATTCGGCAAAAATCATAGATATATTTGTTAATCAGACAGAAGCGGAAATCAGAAACGAAATAGATATATGCAATAAAAAGCTTGAAAAAATCACTGAACTGAAACAGTATCTCGGGAAATATGATATTCCGATATGCAAACTCGGAGATACAGTGAAAAAGATGAAAATAAAAGAGCAGATCGAAGAATTACGTATTCCGGCTGCCCGAACGGCAATTGCCTTTATTGTTGCGTTACCTACATTCATCGTCTATTGGATCAAAACCGGAATATGGTGGCCTTTAGCGGCGGTATATATCCCTCTTGCCGTTTCGGGAATAATATTTTTTGCCCTGTATTGTTATAATAAAATAGTATATACCTGTCCTGAATGCGGTCATACTTTCAAACCGACTTTTATTAACTATATCCGCACAAGACATTCACATATAACCCGGAGTCTCAAATGTCCCGAATGCGAATATATAGGTCCTTGTGTTGAAACCGTTACCGAGAAAAATGCAAGAACAAAGAAGATCCCGGTTTTGATTTCATATTCGGCGGTTTTGATTGCGATAATAATATGGATATTACCTTTAATAAAACAAAACAAAAAGCCGACAGGAATAAAGAACCCTGATTCTGCAATATATCAATCAGTCCGGAACGAAAATATAAATATATGCTTTGACATTGACAATGCTTAGCGTATGTTCGATTTTTTGTGAGAGTCATCTGTAATATTTTTCAACAAAAATTAAAAGGAGAAAAATAATGAAGAAAAAAAGCGTTTCAAAGATAATTATTGCGCTGTTATGTATGACAATACTTGTTTTCTGCGGTATAACGGCAGCCGAGATCATATCGGCAAAAAATAAAGGAGTTGGTAAACAACCCGACCAAACGGCCGACATCAACGTTATGCTTGTCCGTCCGGAAAACTGGCACAAAATCGCTTCGGTAAATCTGCTTTCATCAAAGGATTTTGAAGGAATAGACGGTTCTACGGCAACTATTCCGATAACGGCAGAGCTCGCACGACAGTTTTGTGACGCGAAGGACGGTGGATATGAAGTAATAAATTCCGTCAAAAATTTAGTTCATCATTACAAGACCGACGTGGCTTATGAAAGACTTATTTACGGCGCGCATAGTTACATTCCTTCGACAGGCATAAATTATTTTGAAAGGGTAGGACTTGTGTTTGCCACTCCGCCGTCTGTGGACGAATACGAAACGGCACGGAAAAACAACGTCACCCTTGAAGTTGAACAGGTCGCGTTGGACGGTTTCGTTTTTATCACAAACAAGAATAATCCGGTAGACAGTCTGACGGTTGAACAGATCCGGGATATATACACTGGAAAAATCACCAACTGGAAACAGGTCGGAGGCAGGGATGAGGAAATAAGGGCGTTTCAGCGTTCAAAAAATTCCGGCAGTCAGACAGCCATGGAAGAATTGGTCATGCAGGGTGAACCCATGCAGGAAGCTCCGGTTACATTGATTCCGTCTTTTATGGGCGAATTGGTGGAAATGGTGGCGGAATATGAAAATCTTCCGTCGGCAATCGGATATACATATTATTATTACATCAACAATCTGTATACAAATCCGAATATAAAAGTTCTGAAGGTCAACGGTATTTCTCCCGACAACAATAATTTCATGAAAGGAACGTATCCGTTTACAACGGGGTATTACGCCGTGATACGCGGCGACGAGCCGGAGGACAGCGTTTACAGAAAACTGCGTGATTATATGCTTACGGACGAAGGACAGCAAATCATCGCTCTTGCGGGATACTGTCCGATAAGGGAGCTGTCTTATGATGAATAAAAAAATACTCGGCGCGAAACGTTGTATAAATGTCGGCATCATTATCAGGCTTGTTATTAATATGATGATTTCTGTTTTGATAATGAGAGGTTACAGCTTATTTGATAAACAGTATGAAGTCATAACTTCGGATTATCTGTCGCTGTCGATTCTCATTTTTGTTATTATTGCCGATACCGTGCTGACGGTTTTATGGCTGTATAAAATCAGATTTCATACGGTGCATTTCGTTCTGCAGATACTTTTCGGCTGGATATATTATTTGTTGTTGTTCTTTGATATGAGTTTATATGATGAATCGTATATGGATATAAGTCATATGATTTTTTCGTCGCATTATTTCTCATTGCTTATCGTATTATTTGTTATCGGGATCGTTCCGTTTATTCTCGGAGCGATCGGAAGAGCAATAATAAAAAAAGAAGAAAGCAAACGCGAGAATTGAGTCCCTTTTCGTTTGCTTTTGAGAATATAGGATATAAAAAAGGACAAGGTATATAATTGCCCGGGTGGATTACCTTGTCCTTTATTTTTGCCTGTATGGGAGTTTTTTATTGTGTCGGAAATTTGGATATACCGAGCATTTCTTCTATTCTGTCGATATAATCCAGATAATGTTGTTCCATTGTCTCGTCCGTATCGTTCTCGAGCCTGATGCAGTAATCCGGGAGATAACTTGAGAAGGGATTTTGCCACGGAATAACGTGAATGTTATTTTTATCTATGTTATATGCCGATAAAATCGTCTTCATATCTTCCGCGTTTACGCCTTTAAGATTCAGGAACTCATCGGAGAAGCGGTTTCTTTCTTTCGATGAATGTTTCAGCAGCGCAAAGGAATAAGATTTTTCCGCCATCTGCCACACTATAACATCGAGACCTCCGGATGGATTTATGTCGAAGTATTCTGGATATTGTCCTTTTAGAGCCTTTTGTTCGTCGGTCAGCTTTTTAGACATTCCGCAGCCTGCCGCCGACAGAATAAGAATAAGGATAAGCGCAGGTGCAATAATATTTTTCATATGTTTGTCCTTTTCAATATTTAATATATATATATTATACCACACTTTCCGTCCTTTTTCGGCGAAAACGGTGAAAGCGGCGAGAGTTCAAAATAAAGTTAAAAAATAACGCCCGATTATCCGGGCGTTAAATTCGTATATAAGTTACTGCTTCGTTGCTTCGGTGATTATTGTGAAATCTGCCGATTTGAGGGAAGCGCCGCCGATAAGACCGCCGTCGATGTTATACATCGAAAGAAGTTCCTGAGCGTTTTTGGCATTCATGGAACCGCCGTATTGAATGGTCATTCCCATTGCGACATCAATGCCGTAAAGCTCAATAAGAACGCTTCTGATAATGCAGCAAACCTCGTCTGCCTGCTCCGCGGTCGCGGTTTTGCCCGTTCCGATTGCCCAGACGGGTTCGTATGCGATAATGACTTTCTTCGCTTCTTCGGCGGAAATATCCTTAAAGGCGATTTTTGTCTGCAAAGAAACAACTTCTGCGGTAATGTCCTGCTCTCTCTGTTCGAGGTATTCGCCTACGCAGAGAATGGGCTTTAATCCAGCGTTAAGAGCAGCGTGCATTTTTTTGTTGACCGTAACGTCTGTTTCATTGAAATACTGTCTTCTTTCGCTGTGACCGATGATTACGTATTCAACACCGAGGTCAACAAGCATATCTGCCGAGATTTCTCCGGTAAAAGCGCCCGATTTTTCAAAATGGAGATTCTGCGCGCCGATTTTGAGGTTGGAGCCTTTTGCCGCTTCAACGGCGACGGGAAGCGATGTGAAAGGAACGCATGCGACAACTTCGCATTCTGCGTCTTTTATAAGGGGAAGCAGTTCTTTGATGAATGCGCCTGCTTCGGAGGGTGTTTTGTTCATTTTCCAGTTGCCGGCTATAACGGCTCTTCTTTTTTCTTTATCCATTGTGTGTGCCTTTCTTTATGGATTCGGCGTGAAGAATTATCTCCACGCCGAAAATAATGTTTATTTTGATTATTTGTTGTCGAGACAAGCGATGCCGGGAAGTTCGAGTCCTTGGAGGAATTCGAGGGAAGCGCCTCCGCCTGTTGAGATGTGGGTCATTTTGTCTCCGAAGCCGAGCTTTTCAACTGCAGCTGCGGAGTCTCCGCCGCCGATGATCGAAATAGCGCCGGAATCTGCAACTGCCTGTGCGACTGCTGTTGTTCCCGCTGCAAAATTTTCCCATTCCGAAACGCCCATAGGTCCGTTCCAGACAACTGTTTTTGCGCCTATAATGGATTTGTAGAAAAGTTCCTGTGTTTTCTTTCCTATGTCAAGACCCATCCATCCGTCGGGGATAGAATCGGAATAAATGGTCATGAACGGCGTGTCTTCTTTGTATTCTTTGCCGATAACGTTATCTACGGGAAGAAGGAAGTTGACTTTCTTTTCTTTTGCTTTTGCGAGGATCTCTTTTGCAACTTCAAGCTTGTCATCTTCACAGAGTGAAGTTCCGATTTCGCTGCCGAGCGCTTTGAAGAATGTGTATGCCATTCCTCCGCCTACGATAAGTGTGTCGACTTTATCGAGAAGGTTGTTTATAACGCCGATTTTGTCCGATACTTTTGCGCCGCCGAGAATGGCAACGAAAGGTCTCTGGGGATTTTCAAGAGCTTCGCCCATGATGGAAATTTCTTTTTTGATAAGATATCCGCAAACGCTGGGGCTGAGGTAATGGGAAACGCCTTCTGTGGAAGCGTGCGCTCTGTGAGCCGTTCCGAAAGCGTCGTTAACGTAAATTTCTGCGAAAGAAGCGAGCTTCTTTGCGAATTCGGGATCGTTCTTTTCTTCTTCTTTGTGGAAACGAACGTTTTCGAGAAGCATAACGTCGCCGTTTTTGAGCGCGTCAACTTTTGCCTGCGCGTCTTCTCCTATAACGTCTTTTGCCATTGCAACGGGCTTGCCGAGTTTCTCGGAAAGGCGTGCGGCAACGGGTTTAAGAGAGAATTTTTCTTCGGGTCCGTTCTTCGGTCTGCCGAGATGTGAGCAGAGAATAACCTTTGCGCCGTTATCTGCAAGGTATTTGATTGTGGGCAGAGCGCCGTTGATACGGGTTTCGTCAGTGATATTGAGCTCTTTGTCGAGGGGAACGTTGAAGTCGCATCTTACGAGGACTTTTTTGCCTGCAACTTCGATGTCTTCGATTGTCTTTTTGTTGTAGTTCATTTAATTACCATTCCCGGCTGATTTTATTTTCGGTAATCGCCGTATTACCGAACTTTTGATGATTTTTATACGATAACATAATATAACCGCCAAGTGAAAAAATCAAGACAGATTGATTTTTTTTAAAAATATTTTATTTTTTGTTAAAAATAAAAATAGATTCTTAAAACAGACGGCCGGACGGAGGTCAGTTTTCGTTTGTTTTAAGTCTTTCGATTGTCTGCTCTGCACTTGATATCTGTATCTGAACGTAATCGTTG
>JAZQQT010000186.1:0-25414 GCA_045629205.1 Eubacteriales bacterium | reverse complement strand
TGCCATCGCTCAACGGATAAAAGCTACCCTGGGGATAACAGGCTGATCTCCCCCAAGCGTCCACAGCGACGGGGAGGTTTGGCACCTCGATGTCGGCTCATCACATCCTGGGGCTGTATTCGGTCCCAAGGGTTCGGCTGTCCGCCGATTAAAGTGGTACGCGAGCTGGGTTCAGAACGTCGTGAGACAGTTCGGTCCCTATCTATCGTGGGCGCAGGATATTTGCAAGGAGCTGTCCTTAGTACGAGAGGACCGGGATGGACGCACCTCTGGTGCACCAGTTGTCACGCCAGTGGCATAGCTGGGTAGCTACGTGCGGAAGGGATAAACGCTGAAAGCATCTAAGCGTGAAGCCCCCCTTAAGATAAGATATCCCATAGCATAAGCTAGTAAGACCCCACAAAGACTATGTGGTTAATAGGTCAGAGATGTACGCACAGTGATGTGTTTAGTTTACTGATACTAATAGGTCGAGGACTTGATCTTAGGTTCAAGTTTGAGTTATATAGTGACTTTATCATTACTTTTTGAGTGTTATTCAATTTTGAGGTTATAATTTTATGATCTCATAGTCGGTGTCCATAACCATGAGGATCCACCCGTTCCCATTCCGAACACGGTAGTTAAGCTCATGTGTGCTGAAAATACTTGGTTGGTGACGACCCGGAAAGATAAGTCGATGCCGACACCGGTGACCGTTTCTTACGGTCACCGGTTATACATACACCATTAGCTCAGTTGGCAGAGCAACTGACTCTTAATCAGTGGGTCCAGGGTTCGAATCCCTGATGGTGTACCACTAAATTTTATATATTCCTCCTTAGCTCAGTCGGTAGAGCACCTGACTGTTAATCAGGGTGTCACTGGTTCAAGTCCAGTAGGGGGAGCCAAAAAATTCCGTTCACGCAAGTGGGCGGAATTTTTTACTTATTACCTATTACCTCTTCACTCTTCACTTTTCACGGCCCGGCGTGAACGGAATTCAAGTAATAGGTAAGAGGTAATAGTGAAGAAGTAAGAATACAAATTCGGATACAAATGTGTTTCATGATAGTCGATGTGATAAGGGTTCATTTTAGGCGAACGAAGCCATAATGGGGCAACAATTTTGCACCCTAACACAAAAAGTCCTTGATTTTCAAGGGCTTTTCGTGTTTTTAGGGGTAAAATACAACCCCATTTCACCATTGCACCTTTTTCTCGACCTTATGGACTTGAACTTGCAACTTTATGAGAACATATTGAAATAATCGAACTTCTGTGATATAATGAATATACGAAAGGCGGTGTATTATGAAAGAAAAAACAACTGTTGCAGATAGATATTTACTTGAACATTTTTATCAGACTTGTACCGTCGAAAGTAAGAATAAGATCAACTGTTGCGGTGTAGAGCTTTGCGACGATTATTCTTGGATCGATGTGATTTTAGACGGAGAGAATACTTGTCGAGAATGCGAATTCCGTGAGGAAAGACAAGGGTTTTATTACGGAAAAAACGAGTTTAGTTCAAGCTTTGAAAAACAGGAATTCGTTACTTTGAGCAAGATACGGATGCAAGAAGAATTTGAAGAAGTGTGCAAAAGAATATCTCCCGACGTCAAGGGCCTCGTGATTCGTGGGGCGGTTTTGGATGTCTCACCGTTAGAGCGATTTGCAAGTCTTGAATTTGTTGCTTTTGAAGGTCAAAGAATCGCACAGTTTTGGAATATATCAAAAACACCCAATTTAAGAATGCTTACCATTTGGATTAATAAAAATTTGAAGTCTTTATCCGGCTTGGAAGATGCCACAAATTTAGAATGTTTGCAATTTTATAGATCTTTTTCAGATGTTGCTGTACATAAGATTGCATCTTTTGCGCCAATCTCAAATCTAAAAAAACTAAAAGAAGTCATTATTTCTGCTACTGAACCGCTTGATCATAATATTGATTATTTGATTGATTTGCCAAACCTTGAATATTTATGGGTTTCACCTAACCTATTTCCTATGGAGTGTTATGCAAAATTTGAGTCCCAAAAGTTCAAGTTGTCCGATGAATATGGTATATATTGCGAAGAAAATGACGATATATATCCCTACGGAAAAGGGAAGCGAGTAATGCATACCGCAGAGCATAAGAATCGTTATTTGAGCGAATATAACGAGCTTTTGCAAAAATATAAAGAGTGAGTTTTCTTTGCTTCTTATAAAGGTTCGATTTTGTTGGAGTCACTCATCCTCATAGGTCAAAAATGCAACCTATGCCAAAAAGCCTTGTTTTACAAGGCTTTTTCGGTTTTTAGGGCAGTTTTTTTGACCTTTCTTTTTTTGCAACCTTTTCCGGACCTTATGGACTTGAACCCGCGACATTTTCGCACATTTGAGAAATCTCTGCTTTTCTGATATAATATAGTCAGAAAGAAGGAAAGCGAGGACTTACAGATGAAAAACGGATACGCGATGGTTCGCAGACTTAAACTCACCCCCTTTGAACTCCGAGTTGAATGAGTGCAAACGGGTCTTGAAGCCAACCGGTACTATTTATCTCAACGTAATCAACGACAGTGAGATCACGATCCGCGCATTTGAACTTATGGAGATAGCAACGAGGAAGGTGATGTTCAAGCTCCACGATACTATCGTGTGGTTCAGATACAATCAGCAGCCTGCGAATCTCTATCTATAAAGGTAAGGTCACAGATAGTGGCATGGCAGTTCCCGAATAAGCAAATTGAAAGCTCTCGTTCCTTAATTGGAGCGAGAGCTTTTCCCTTGTTCATACATTTTTCTTTAAAATATATTATAATATAAAAAATATAAAAAATCTGAAAAACTTTCAAAAATTATTACACACTTTCAAATTTTTTGGTACTACTATTTATGAAGGGCCTTTCAAAAACGCGAGGAAGGAGGCGAGTTATGGAACTTCAAAACAAACAGACGGTGAGAATACCGATGGACGATGACAAGATCGTTGAGCTGTATTGGGGACGCAATAAAAAAGCGATTGAGGAAACCGATTTCAAATACAAGAAGTATTTGTTTTCCATTGCTTATAACGTCGTTCACGATAGGCTTGACTGCGAGGAGTGCTTGAATGATACATACCTTGGTGCGTGGAATGCAATTCCACCGACAAAGCCAAGTGTGTTGAAAGCATTTCTGACAACGATTACTCGAAGAATTGCTATCAAACGCTATCACAGCAATCTAAAGCAGAGCGTAATACCTTCTGAAATGACAGTATCATTATCGGAGCTTGAAGATTTTGTAGCCGGTGACGGAGATGTTGATTCGGAGTTTGATGCCGAAAGCCTTGGGCGCGTCATCAGCGACTTTGTGCGCTCGCTTTCCGGGCGCAGACAATTCATATTTATAAGTCGGTACTACTTAGCCGACCCCATTGATACGATTGCAAGTGATCTGAACTTGAGCCGATCGATGGTAAACAAGGAGCTTGCCGCCATCAGAAGTGCCTTGAAAGAAAAACTTGAAAGTGAGGGTTATTCGATATGAAAAAGAAAGAATGGAATGAAGGCCTGAATTACCTTGACCCCGACCTTGTTGAAAAACATATTGAGCAAAAGGAAAAGCTCAGACAGAAAAAACAAAAAACGAAAGGAATATGGCTTCGCTTTGGAGCAATTGCGGCTTGCTTCGTGCTGATTTTGAGCGCGGTTATCGCTGTTCCTATGTTACAAAAAGCCAATTTACCTGATGTTCCTACTTGGGATAACGCACAATATTCGGCAGAAGACATAGCCAAATTGTTCGACTCAATGGAACTTAACGGTGTGGCGACAAATGCTTATACGAAGATATATGTTCCTGATAGCAAGTATTTATATATCGGTAATATGACTGATGATGAATACCTTAAATTGTATCAGCACACACAGATAGATAAAGAATTGAATGAAGTGGAATTGAAGGCATTCATTGATGCTTTTCTTCCTAAGCTGGCCGAATCGCTCAATGCGCCTATACCCCAATACAGCATCAAAGAAAACAATTATAGTATCGGTTACAATACGCTATCTGCCATTAATGTCAAAATCGGTTCTTATTATCTGTCAGCATCTCAAAATTCTCAAAGAAACTCATTAAAATTAAGCAAGTTGAAAGGTAACAGGCAACTTGTTATAGACGGAGAAACAATTCAGATTGATCAACGTCTCTCTGATGAAGAAATATTAGATTCTATTCTTTCAATAAAAAACAAACTATTCGGCATTTTCGGTATATCTTTTTCTAATGCAAAAGTAGTCAGAAACTTTGGTTCCTATACCAAGCATGGAGTAGAAAGCGTCGATATTTACTTTTATAACGAGAGCGCACATGAGCTCAACTCATCACAACCAAGACCGGTAACGGATTATATAAATATCAGCTTCGATAATTGTTACAACTATTCGGGTGATATTGTAAGTGACAGCATACTTACGGTGTCCAGCGTATACTATTTTAAAAATCGAAGCGATATCGGCGACACCCGATACGATGTTGTCGCAAATGCAAAAAGAATATCCATAAGCGAAGCTGAGGCATTGTTGTATAATGGGTATGTTTTCGGAGGTCACTCTTGTCCTTTGTGTATGTTGGCTCAAGATAAAATAGACTTTGAAGGCTATGATTTTGTTGATATTGAATATGTGTTCGAATATAGTAACAACAACGAAAAACCTTCGATCGGAATCCCGTTCTATGCATTTTATAAGAATATCGGAACTTCTGAGAATGGAAACACCATTTACGCAAAAACCTATGTACCAGCAATAGAAGTCAGTGGTTACAAGGAGTATTTTGATAGTCAAAAAGATAATCACCGAAGCAATTAGGGTGTTGATGAAGTAGGATAATTGACAATAATTGTGAGTAAGGCGAGCGTTTCCGCGCTCGCCTTACTTGAACTTTGCGCAAAAATATGTTATAAAAAAACTAAAAACTTTCAAAAAACGTGAGCCATTTTGAAAAAAGTATCGACTATTACTTGCAGTTGAGTTTTATTATATTTCTTATTTGGAGGAGTTAATTGTGCAGAAAGTTCGCTTTACCGATATAGATATTACCGGCGGTTTTTGGAAAAAGAAACAGGATATTGTCCGTAATGTTACTGCCTCGGCTGTTTATGACCGTTTTTACGATACTGGCCGTATTGATGCTTTCAAAATGGATTGGCAGGAGGGCATGCCGCATAAACCTCATATTTTCTGGGATTCGGATGTTGCAAAGTGGATGGAAGGCGCTGCTTATCTTATAGCGAAAAAACGTGATTCTGCGCTTGAAAAGAAAGTTGATTCACTTGTCAGGCTGATTCAGAAGAATCAGGCTGAGGACGGTTATTTCAACACCTATTATCAGACAATAGAGCCAAGCAGACGCTTTACCGACCGAAGCTGGCACGAACTTTACTGTGCTGGTCATCTTACTGAGGCCGCAATAGCTTATTGCGAGGCAACAGGTAAAAAAACGTTTCTTGCCTGTATGAAAAAATATATGGATTATATTTACGAGCGTTTTTATATTAAAAAAGATACTCCTTTCAAAACTCCGGGGCACGAGGAAATCGAAATTGCGCTTGTAAAATTATACGATTATACAAAAGAAGAAAAATATCTTACTTTGGCAAAATATTTTATTGATGTCCGCGGTGTTGAGCCCGAACCCATACTTGATTTTGCAACGGCTGAATATAATCAGTCACATGCTCCCGTTCGTGAACAGTTTGAGGCAAAAGGGCATGCCGTCCGTGCGGTTTATCTTTATTGTGCCATGGCTGATATTGCGTATCGCACAGGCGATGAAAGCCTGAAGCATGCCTGCGAAATGCTTTTTGACGATATTGCTTCAAAAAAAATGTATATTACAGGCGCAATCGGGTCTTCATCCGGCGGTGAATCTTTTACCGGTCCGTATGATTTACCCAATCTTCTTGCCTATACCGAGACCTGCGCGTCTATAGGACTTGCTTTATTCGCAAACCGAATGCTTCAGTTCGGCGCCGACTCAAAATATTCGGATTGTATAGAAAGACTTTTGTATAACGGATTGATTTCTGCGCTTTCGCTTGACGGAAAAGCCTTTTTCTACGAAAATCCGCTTGAAGTTATTCCGTATCTCGCAAGCAGAGATACCTCCGTCAGAGATCAGTCTGTTAATTGGCCGCAGATGCATCGCGCAGAGGTATTCGGATGTTCCTGTTGTCCGCCTAATGTCGTTCGTTTTGTTTCTTCCGTTGCCGACATGATGTATTCTGAGGACGGAAAACGTCTTTATATCCATCAGTTTATGCAGGGTAAAACAACCGTAAAAATCGGCGGTATAGAGTATGTTTTGACACAAACAACGAGATATCCCGAGTCGGGCAAGGTCACGTTATGTGTAAAGGGCGGCGATCTTCCTGTTTCCGTCCGTATCCCTTGGTGGTCCGAAAACGATTTCTCTTCTTATACCATTAAAAACGGATACGCGGAATTTGTTCTTTCCGACGGCATCCCCGTTACTTTTGATTTCGGAATGCCGGTTCGTTATATCGAAGCGCGTCCGGAAGTTCAGTTCGACTGCAACCGTTACGCGGTTATGAGAGGCCCCGTCGTTTACTGTTTGGAGGGAATCGACAATCCGGGTTCACTTCGTGATATCCGCCTTGATTCACATTCTCGTTTTGTTTACGGAATAAATAAATCGCTCGGCGTTCCTTCACTTACCGTTCGCGCATACAAACGTATTTCTGACGGGAATGCGCCGCTTTATCAGGTCAGAAAGGCATCATATGAGAAAACGACAGCAACGCTAATCCCATATTACGCATTCGCGAATCGCGGCATTTCTCCCATGCAGGTTTGGAATAATATAAAATAAGGACGTATTTATCTGCTGTTTTATAAAATTCACCCCGACATATTTTGTCGGGGTGTTGACCTTTTTATGTGGTTTGATCGCTCAATACCGTTGCCGTCCGATATCGTCAAACGGAATGTCATATCCCGCTTCTGCGATCGCTTCCTGCGGTGTAGGCGGGTAATTGTTTGAAATGATGAATATCTTGTTGTTTTCAACTGTGGAATAGCGTTCTACCGGAGCGCAGCCCATTTCCGAATATTCCTCATCCCATATCGTTTTGTATGAAAAAGACTGCTTGTCAAGTCTGCAGAAATTGGCATTGTCTGTAAAGACGATTCTTGCCGGCAAAACCCAATACCATTCATTGTCAATATCTTTTATATCGTTCATTTGCAGCAACGTCGGAAATGCCGCCGCGAATGCCGGATTCTCATTTGCTTTTTTTTGAGCTGCGGTCAGCAAATCGCCGGTTTCTGTTTTATATTCGAAAATCTGAACGTATTTTACCGCAAAATCGCATGCGCATGAAATAGAGCAGTTTATACCTATATTGTTTTTGATGATGCAGTCGGGACCGCCTGAGGCATTGATCCCGTTACCGTCTACATTTTCAAAAATATTCCCGATTGCTGTCTGCCCGCCGAGATGGTCGTCCCAGTATATGCAGTGGCATCCGTTGCCTCCGAGTTCCATCATCTTACCTGAGCCGATTTCATGGAAATAATTGTATCTGATAACTGTTCCGTATAATGAAAGTGAACGACCGCAGTATATAACGCCCGCGTCGTCGGTAAATGTGCAGATGTCATGGAATTCATTCAATTCAATTAAATGATTGTTTCCGTCATAGCCTATTGCCAGATGATTCGAGTATGCAAATTCATTTTGAGATACGGTTACTCCCACTCCGTAAAGTGAAAGACCTCCGCAATATGTGCTTTTTGATTCCGAAAAATGATGGAAGTAATTGTTCTTTATGAGGTTATTCGACGGCGTGAGTGTATTTGTATCACCTCCGTCCACACGAAGTCCTGCGTAGGCCATATAGGCAAATTCCGAATTTATCACAAGATTGTCAAAGCCCTTGAGCTCCATTGCGTTTATGCCGCCCGTTCGCATAACAGAGCAGGAGTCGAAGATGTTGTTGTTGCCGTAAAGAACGACTGCTCGGTATTGACTGTCTGTAAAGGAGATATTTTTGAATGTAACGAAATTTACGCCGTTTGCGTGAAGCAGTTCTTTTTTAGCAACTGGGAAAATAAGATCCTCAGATCCGGTGCGAGTGTCTGTTATCGGATACCAGTAAAGCATACCGTCCGGATTCAGGTAATATTCTCCGGGAAGATTCAATTCTTCGGGAATGTTATACCAGTAGTATGTCATTCCGTCAACGGGAGTATATCCGTCGCATTCCTGAACTGTCATTGAAGCTCCGTTTTCGTCGAAAGACAGCACTTTACTGACGTCCGCCGCCCAATAGAGCGTGAAGTTTCCTTTTACGTATATGTCATCTTTATAATGCCAGTTTCTCACATGCGCTGCGTCTTCTTCCGTGATTTCAAAGTAACTGCCGCCCTCAACAGCGGTATATCCCGAAATAACGGAAAAATCATCGTCCGGATATCTTGCCGGTGTCAGACGCGTGTTTCCGCAGAAGGGTGATACCATGTGAAGTTTGCTGTAGTTGTAACCTTTTGACGTAAGATCGTTATGCTCAAAATCTTCCGATGTTAATCCGTATTTTTTCAAATCGATTTGCACGATATGATTTCGTGATTCTTCCGGAAAATAATTTTTGAGTTCACCTTCAACCGGTTCAAATTCTTCCGGTTTTATGGTTATTCCTCCCGTAAGCTCTGCGTTATCGAGCCCGATCCACGAAATCGGACAGTTTTCGGAGCCGGAGTCTGCTTCTGTGTTAAGATAAAACGGCTCGGTCATATAAAACCTGCCCGAAACGTAAACGTTGATTCCTTCAAATAAAGAACGGTCTGCCGCGCGTATTGCGTCCCTTGCCTCGTCGAGCGTTGAAAAAGGTGAATCTTCGCTTCCGTTTCCTCCTTTTGCTGCATCCGACACAACGTAAAAACTCAGGATTTTGCCATCATCTTCTTGAATGTCGGGAGTCTTGTTACATGCAAACAGCCCCAGGCACATAAAAGATGCAATCAGCAAGGCGATGACCTTTACAGTGATTTTCATTCGTATATCTCCTATGTAGTATTCTATTACAATTATAACCGTGATTCTCTCATAATGTCAACCTTTTTTTGCAGACTGATATATTCTTCTTCATATTGCTTTTTATTTCCTTTTGTGCTATAATACCGCGGATTAAATATTGATTTCCGTGTAAAACGGTTATTCCGAAGGTGATATAAATGGGTGAAATATTTAAATGTTATCTGATGCTTGTTGCTTCGGTCATTCTTCTGGCACTTAATTTTATCGTTCAGAAATTTTTCCAAAAGCAAACCGGCGGCTCTCCTCGTGAGGCTATTAAATTCAGTGCCTACAGGGGCGCGGTTACGGCCGTTTGCTTCACTGTTTTCTGCCTTATAATGGGTTATGAAATAAGATTCAGCTGGTTTTCCGCGGCTATGGCTGTCGGTATTTCACTTCTGTGTATGGCATATAATACGGTCGGATTTGCGATAATGAAAACCGAGCCGGTTTCACGTTATACCGTTTTTCTCATGATAGGCGGTATGGCTGTTCCGTATCTTTGGGGGCTTTTCTTTTTAAACGAGGAATTTTCCTTTTTACGCACCATCGGACTTGTCGTTCTTGCTGTTGCTATCGTTCTTACAAACAGCGGTAAGTCAAAGATAAATAAAAAAGCTCTTATTCTGTGTATAATCGTATTTGTGCTTAACGGATTTGTAAGCGTGCTTTCAAAAGAACATCAAATCGGTCAGCTTGCAGTCGATGCCACAAGTTTTGTTATCATAAACGGAATTGTAAAAGTTATAATGTTTCCTTTGGCATATTTGTTCCCTGGTGAACCAAAAACCGGAAATGAAGAAAAAGTCGAAAAAAAACCGTTGCTTACAAAAGACAATCTCAAAGAGGGGCTTTTGATTGCTCTTTCCGCCGTTCTTGACGGCGTATCGTATCTTCTTATGCTTATTCCTGCTGAGATTCTTCCCGCAACCGTTCAATATCCTTTTGTTACGGGCGGAAGCATTATCCTCACGGCTCTTGCCGGACTGTTTTTCTTCCGTGAAAAGCCGAAGCCGCTTTATATTGTCGGACTTTTGCTTTGCCTTGCGGGAACCTGTCTTTTTCTTTGATTAATCTTCTATTTCAAACCGCCGATACTTTCATGTGTGTCGGCGGTTTAATAATCATCTTCTATATATGTCATAATATCTTCGACATTACATTTGAGTATTTTGCAAAACATCTCAATTGTATGTGTACTTACACTTTCGTTTCTTTTTAATCTTGTTATTTGTCCCGGACTTACGCTGCATACTTTAATAAGAGTATATTGCGTAATTCCTTTTTTTTTCATTGTTTTCCATAATTTTTCATAAGTTATCTTTTTTTCATATTCTCCTTATTGACATAATAACCGAATATGGTGTATAATGATATTGACCAATATCGGTTATTACGTAAGGAATGCTTTATGAAAAAAAAAGAAAATGGTATATGTTTTGTGTATGATAAAAAAAACGATTTAGGTTATCATCTTGAACATTGGGGCTATAGAGTTAAAATTTTCGGTTTATTTATTAATGCTGCATTGATGATCGTGGGCATAATAATATCAATTCGGTTTGCAATAGGGCAAAATGGCGATTTTTCGTATTTGATTTTTATTTTTGGAAGTGTAGTAACTGCTTTTACAGTAATAATCAATGTTTTTTTTTATAATATAATATCCCTGATGTTATATGCTAAGGCGCAAATTGTTCGCAATACAGGTATTGCAGCATCTTCTTCAAAAGGAGACGATAATTAATTAAGAGTAAGAAATATGAAAGAAAAAGAAGCTTTTGAAATAGATATACTACAGATATTATCTGTTTTATGGGAGAAAAAAATAGTAATAGCAATTGTATCATTAGCAGCTGCCGTTGTTTCTTTTGTAGGCGCGGCTTTGTTTACGGTACCAAGATATCAGTCAGATATTCTGATTTACGTAAATAACAATTCTATTTCGCTTGGTGGAACATCGTTGTCGTTTTCAAGCGGAGAAATAACTGCTGCAAGACAGTTGCTTGATACATATCTTGTTGCTCTTAAATCAAGATCCTGTCTTAATGCTGTTATCGAAAAAGCAGCACTGCCTTATTCCAGAGAAACATTGAATAGTATGATTTCTGCCTCCTCGGTAAATGATACTGAGTGGTTTAAAGTCGCGGTTACTTCAACTATTCCGGAAGAGGCTCGTGTTATTGCCGATACTATCGCAGAAGTTTTGCCTGATCTTTTATCTAATACGATAAAAGGGAGTTCTGTTGAGGTCGTTGATTTCGCTATTAAGCCAGAAAAAAAAGTTTCACCCGGATACGGAACTTATGCATTATACGGCTTTATTATAGGATTTGTTTTGATTGCGGGTATTTTTTCTTTGCAGGAAATTCTGAACGATAAAATTCATAATGAAGAAACTCTTTCCGAAATAGCAGATTCTATTCCTCTTCTTGCTTATATCCCTGTTGGTAATATGAATGGGAATCAGTCATATAATAAGTATGGTTATGGATATAATAAAAAAAGTAAGAAAAGCTATAAAAAGAAAAAACGTAATAATGATACATCGCTTCCGCTATGTGGTGATCTGGATTTCGCTTCGGACGAAGCCTATAAATTGCTTCAAAAAAGTGTTCAATACAGCTTTGATAAAGATGGTTGTAAAGTAATAGGTATCACAAGCTCAGAAAGAAAAGAAGGAAAAAGTTCTCTTGCCATTAATCTTTCCTACACTCTTTCTTGCGATAAACAGAAAGTGTTGTTGATTGATGGCGATATGCGTTTGCCGAGTATAGCAAAGAAACTCGGAATAGATTCTGATATCGGGCTTAGTGATTATCTTACAGGCAGAGCAAAAAATGCTGATGGTATACGGTTCAGTGAAAAAGCTCCTGCTCTTTCTGTTATTTGTGCAGGAACACTTCCGCCGAATCCGTTTGTTTTACTTGGATCGGCAAGTATGGAACGTTTGATTGCGGCGCTTAAAGAATCCTTTGACTACATAATAATAGATCTTCCGCCTGTCAATATCGTTTCTGACCCTCTGGCTGTTGCTCATTGCCTTGATGGTTTTATAGTTGAAGTGCGAAGTGAATTTTCAACCCGACAGGGGATAAAGGATGTTGTTGATAAACTTCAAATTGTGGATTCAAATATTTTCGGATTTGTATTGACCGGGTCAGGCACATCTTCTGAAAATAAATACGGTAAATATACTAAATATAGTAAATACGGCAAATACACTAAATACGGATACAGCTATCATTCAAAAGCATATGAAAAGAGCTATGACCGTGTTATTGCAAAGAATAAATCTGCCAATTCTGTAAGTATAGATAAGCATGAGTAGAGTATGCTCTGCGGATATTCATACGCATATTATTCCTTGTATGGATGATGGAAGTTCTTCCCCTGAAGAGAGTTTGAAGTTACTATCTGAATTGGCAAGGCAAGGTGTTAAAACAATAGCAGCCACTCCGCATTTTTATGCGGACAAGGAAAATCCGGAAAGATTTTTTACTCGTAGGGATAATTCTTTTGGCTTGATAAAAGAACAACTGGATTCTAACATCACTGTCCTTTTAGGCGCGGAAGTTTTTTATTATTATGGTATCAGTGAGACAAAGGAATTACCTCAATTTACTATCGGAACAACGAATTTGCTATTATTGGAAATGCCTTTTTGTGATTGGACATATTCAATAATAAACGAGGTTTATTCCATCCAAAGAGATAGAAAACTGGATGTTATTATTGCTCATATTGACAGATATCTTACTCGGAAAAACAAATCATTTTTAGAAGATATGTTGGATTTCGGCATTAAATTTCAGATTAATGCAAGTGCTTTTTTTGATAAAAAACGAAGGAAAGATGCTTTACAGTTACTTGAATCTAAAAAGGTCCATTTTGTTGCATCCGATTGTCATAATATGATTTCAAGGCCGCCGAAACTTTCAGATGCTTTTGATGTGATTGAAAATAAGCTTGGGAAGGAATATATTAACTGGCTTCAATATACTGAGAAAAGCATTTTGAATTTGGAGCGTGATGCTTGATTGAAAAAACTATATGTTTATTGTGGTATTGTTTTATCTCTGATATCGGTATGCTTGGTCTTTTTTGCGTTGCGCCCGATATTGCTTCCGGAAGATTCGTCGTTGTATAACAAGAAATATGTTATAGATACTGAACCTGATAAATCTTCAGAAGTTGATGATAAAGAAAAACAGGATGATGATTATACCGGCATTGACTGTCCGTCAGAACAAGAAGACACTGAAAATACAGAAGAATTGCCGATTCAGTATGTGTGTCCTGAAAAATTAACAGAAGTTCGTGCTATAAATGCTGATGTTTATGCTTGGATTACCATTCCGGGCACAAATGTTGATTATCCGGTCATCCAAAGTCCGTCAAATGATTCGTATTATTTACGTAGAGACATTAACGGGAAATATTTGGCTTCCGGAACTCTTATGACAGAGCATTTATACAATGGTACTGATTTTGAAGACCCTGTTACAATTATTTACGGACATAGTATGAAATCAGGAGCGATGTTTGGGAATCTGCAAACATATTATTCTTCCCGAAACGGTATTGACGACTATAAGATAATAGATATTTATCTTCCTGATAAAAAATTGGAATATGAGGTTTTTGCCGCTGTTCCGTATGATATGCGGCATATTCTGTATAATTACGATTTCAATGATTATAAAATTTATACGGCATTTTTTAAAAGTATAATCTCAATCAGGGCGTTTAATTCAAATATAAATCCCGAACTTACTCCCCAATATGGTGATAAAGTCTTGATCCTTTCAACTTGTTTGAGAGGTGATAGCACAAAACGTTATCTTGTTATTGCAAAATTAAATAAAAACATATCCCGAAAGGAATTTAACAAATGAAAAAAGTTTTATCCATTATTCTTATCGCTGTTATGATTGCGACGTTGAGTTTAACATCGGTTGCCGCTGATTTTGTCGGCAGTATCGAAGTAAAAGCAGCTCCCGAAATCGTCGAAATAAGTGATGGTGAAAAAAGCTACGGCGCTGTTATTATCGACGCTGATACCGGTAGTATTCAGGAAGGTGTTCAATCGTTTGATGAGAATGGCGACAGTACAATCCTTGAGTTTTTTGTTATTTCTGTTGCTGAAAAATCTGAAGCAGCAATTGATGATATTGCAGAAAATTTGACAGAGGCGCAGGAACAGATTCAAAATGTTGAAACTATTGATGAATTGGATGACGGACTTGGTCGGGAAATCGAAAATGTCATAGATGCTTTTTACGAAGATGCGCAGAAACAAGGCAAGACCGTTGAAAAAATCAAAGTTTCAGATCTTGTTATTTCCGATGTCTTTGATGCTTCGCTTGTAAGAGATAAAGATCATCTTGAACAGCTTGGCGAAGGGCAGAAAGTTCGCTTTATGATCAAACCTAATTTTACGAAGAATGATTTCTTTGTTATTCTTCACAATACGGAAGGAACTGCTTGGGAAGTTGTTTCTGACGTTGAATGGACAGGTGATGGTAATCTTATAATAACTGTTGATAAATTATCTGTATTTGCCATCGCAGTTGAAAAATCGGCTGATCTGCCTGTAGATCCCGATGGTCCTACATCCCCTGACACGGCTACGCAGAATGATTTCGCTTTCTTGTATATAGCTTTAGCTGTAGTTTGTGGTTGTGTAGCTGTATTTTGCTTCATTAATTCAAAAAAAGCAGAAAAAGAAGACTGATTAAACATGGGAAATAAATACGACAGCCGTAAACGTGTCTTTTTCAGCGTTCTTGCGGTTTTTTTGACCGTCTGCCTGATATTTTTCGGTTTTCGTATCTATATGATTTTTGATTCGTATTTTAGCAAAGTCGATGTCTCGGATGATGATGCATATAGTTATAAGTCTGATGGTTTGTCTGAGTACCTTGTTGATGGAAAATGGTATATTCAAAAAAGTCAACTGGAAACTTTTCTTTTTATCGGTATAGATAAATACGAAGCTGCAATACCAAATGAAAAGGGGTATCGTAATAATCAGCAATCGGATGCTTTGTTTTTGATTACGGTTAATCATCATAATAAGACATATTCCATTCTTCAAATTAATCGTGATACGATGGCAAATATACGAATGCTTGATATAAATGGTAATCCGTATAACAGCTTTGTGGGACAACTTGCAGTATCTCATACTTATGGCTCGGGACAAGAGGACAGCTGTGAGAATACAGTATGGTCAGTTTCAGATTATTTATATGGATTAAAAATTGATCATTATGGTTCTGTCAGTATGGATGGCGTCTCAGTGCTCAATGATGCAATAGGCGGTGTTACGCTCGTGGTTCTTGATGATATGACGGTAATTGATGAATCATTGTCAAAAGGATCGACAGTAACTTTGCATGGTAATCAGGCACTCAGTTATATTCGTGCAAGAGGTGAACTTGCCGATTCAACAAATATCGCGCGTATGGAACGTCAAAGGCAGTATGTAACTGCATTTCTTGAACAGGCAAAAATTGCGATAGCAAATAAAACATCGCTTACATCGGATATGGTACTATCTGTATCAAAATACCTTGTTTCTGATTTGACTGTTCGGGAATTGGTTATGTTTTCAGATCAGATTAATAACTATTCTTTTGATGGACTGTACACGATTGAAGGCATTGCCCGTAAAGGTGAAAAATATATGGAGTTCTATGCGGACGAAACGGCATTGAAAAACTTGGTTCTTGAGATTTTTTATGACGAAAAATGATTTTTCATTATACTTTTAATAAATCAATATGCATTTTGATAAGACGGGGCTATCCCGTCTTATCTTGCTTTTATTATTCTTTTATGCTATAATGCAATAATACAAAATAGAGGTTTATATATGGAACTTTTTATCGGTCGTCCGTCCGATTCCGCGGGGCGTCTTGAAAAAGAATTAAAGAGTTATGATTTTCTCGATTTTCTCGGGGTGGAGTATAGCCGTGTTGACCATCAGCCTGCTATGACTATGGATATCTGTGCCGAAATAAGCAGAACACTCGGCGCAAACATTTGCAAAAATCTTTTTCTCTGCAACAGGCAGGAAACCGATTTCTATCTTCTTATGATGCCTGCGGATAAGATTTTTAAAACAAAATTTCTTTCGGCAGCGCTGGGCGTTTCCCGTCTTTCGTTTGCCGACGAAAAATATATGTTCGAATATCTCAATATAACTCCGGGGTCTGTAAGCATTCTCGGACTCATGAACGACGTTGATAAACGAGTCCGTCTTGTTATCGATCGCGAAATTCTCTGCGAACAGTATGTAGGCTGCCATCCGTGTATAAATACGTCGAGCGTAAAATTTTCAACGTCAGATTTCCTTGATAAAATCATTCCGGCTCTGGGTCATCAACCTACTGTCATTGATCTGATGACCGAATAGGGGAGAAAAAATGCCGCGTGAACGCAGTTATAAAATCATAATATTTATTATATGCTTTCTTGCCGTAGGTGTCGGACTCGGGTTTCTCAGCGGAACAAAAGGGCTTTTTCTCAAACCTGTGACGGAGGCACTCAATATACCGCGCACTCTTTATTCGATTCAGGATAGCATAAGATATATCGTTTCTGCCGCCGTAAACGTATTTCTCGGTTTCCTCGTTTCAAAATTCGGTATAAAAAAGCTTCTTCTCTTCGGTTTTTCCTCTCTTATAGCCGCTTGTATCATTAATTCGTTCGTATCAACGGCTTTGGAGTTGTATTTTGCCGGTCTTTTTCTCGGACTCGGCTTTTCATTCGTGGGAACTACGCTTGTGGGGCTCGTTGCGGATAAGTGGTTCGACGGCAAACATAAAGGTAAAATCACGGGAGCAATTCTCTGTTCTAATGGTCTCGGTGCCGCCGCTTTTACTCCGATAGTTGAAAATATTCTTATTTCGGATATGTTCGGTTTTCGTTCCGCATACCGTATTATAGCTGCGGCGATTGCCTTTGTCGCTCTTCTTACGCTTGTTTTTTTCCGTGATTCGGCGGAAAATGCGGAATTGCGCAAAAAACAGGCTCCGTCTTCTTCGTCCGATGTCGAATACGATGGTGATATTCTTCGTCTTCCGTTATTCTGGTCTGTCGCTCTCAGAGTTTTTGTCGCGGGCGCAGTTTTGCAGGGGATAACAGGGGTCGCTTCCGCTCATATGGCAGATGTCGGTATATCCGGCGAATTTGTCGGATTTGTCGCGGCGCTTTCTTCTGTTATTCTTACGGTATCAAAATTTGCAATCGGCTCGATTCACGATAGATTCGGACTTCGTGTTTCTCTTATTTTCTGTCAGATTTGTTCCGTAATTGCCATGATAACACTTGCTCTTTCGTCGTCTTCGGCAATAGGAATCGTATTGGCTGTCGTATATTCCGTTTTTGCTCCTTTTGCACTGCCTCTCGAAACTGTTATGATTCCTCTTATTGCAGGCGGTTTTTTCGGAAAGAAAAACTTCGGTAAAACTCTCGGCTATCTCACAGCTGTAAATGTTGTCGGCTACGCCGTAAGCGGTCCGATTCTCAATGCGGCTTCCGATTTTCTCGGGTCGTATGTTCCGCTGTTTTATATATTTGCGGTGTTGATGATTGTTATGACTGTTCTTACTTTTTTTCTTCCGGTAAATAAAAAAAACGAAATGTAAAAAACGATGCAGCATTCCGAAAAAATTGGAATGCTGCATTTTAAATATATCTGCTGTCTTAGTTCGCTTTTCTTTCCTCTTTATCCATATATTTCCCGACCATACAGGAATAAATGGTAATTGCAAGCAGAACCGAGTTGAACGGAAGAGTTACTACTATGCCCATTCCTGTATTCAGAGTGCTTAACACGGCGGCAATTATTTCAAGAAGAAGATAAATTCCCGCAAATATCAATGAAAGATCCTTGCCGAGATCCTGAAATGTAAGGAGAATCGCGACGAAAGCTGCGGCAACCAAATAAATTATCGCTTCGGCAATACGTTCGCCGGCAATCAGAACCGTAACTGCCGCCAGAACACGGCTGAGTATAACAAAAAGCAGCAGTAACTTGAAAAGCGGAGCTACTTTTTTCTTCATTCCCATTATCATATAAAGTCCCGCCGACATCAATGCGCAAGCGAGGGTAATTGTCGTAAAACGACCTGCGATTGTTGTTTGCTCCGTTATTTGAATGATGACTGCGGCAATTCCGAGAACGCAGAGAATTATGCATACGATTCTGAGCAGCTGTTGTATTTCTTTTTTACTGTCCATATTTAACCTCTGATTTTTTTATATTTGTATTGTATCATAAATTATAAAAAAATCAACAATCTTCCTTGAAAAAAGAAGATTAATATGATATTATATTTAAAAAATAACTATGGACATTATATGAATAATATTCTTCATACAGATTTTCCCGCTTCCGTATGGGAACAATCGACCGTCATCGGAAACGGGTATTCTGGCATGTCGGTTTACGGAACCGTTGCCGAAGAACGTATTTCACTCAACGAAGAGAGCGTCTGGGCCGGCGGCCCGATGAATACAAAAGTCGAAAATTATGCCGGAAAAATAGAAAAACTCCGCGAGCTTTTTCTTCAGGACCGCGAATACGATGCAAATCAGCTTGCCCTCCAAACGATGAGCGACTGCTTTAATAATATTCAGGCGTATGAATATGCCGGAAATATCTTCGTCTCGCTTCATGATGACGGCGAATGCTCCGATTACCGCCGGGATATAGACCTTGTCAACGGAACAGCCGAAATTTCGTATAAAAAAGACGGAGCAGAATGGAAAAGACGGTATTTTGCCTCTTATCCCGCAGGACTTCTCTGCGCGCGGTTTTCTTCAGCCGTTTCCTTCGGCGCCGTAATCCGTTTTGAGCGCCCATTTACTCTTGATTGCGCCGTGTCGAAAGATTCGATATCGGCGACCTGTAAAACCGCAGTCGGCGACAACCGTTTTTCCGTTAATTCAAGAATCGTTACAGACGGCATATCTTCTTCCGATGGCAATCGGATAACGGTTTCAAAAGCATCTTTCATCGAAATATATACTGCGGTCTTTACTGATTTTAAAGGCAATAACCTGCCGTCTGTCATAAAGGAGCGTCTCACTAGAGCCGACAGGGGATGGAATGCTCTCGAAAAAGAGCACGTTGCCGATTTCTCGTCGCTCATGCTTCGGTCCTCGATTGATCTCGGCAGTATTCCCGAAGTAGAAAAACTTTCCGTCGGAAAAAGAATCGAACGTCTCCGTCAATATCCGACGGCGGAGGATCCGTCTCTTTTTGCTCTCTATTGGCAGTTCGGCAAATATCTTCTTGTTTCTTCCTCCCGTCCGGGAACTCTTCCTGCAAATCTGCAGGGCGTCTGGTCGGAGGGACTCAAGCCCGAATGGAATTCCGATTATCACACGAATATCAATCTGCAGATGAATTACTGGCATGCTGAAGAAGCTAATCTGACGGAATGTGTTTCACCTCTTTTTTATTACATGAATAATTTTCTCTATCCTGCAGGCAAACGGGTGGCAGAGGAAAATTACGGCAAAAAGGGAATAGTGATTCATCATCTTTCCGATATCTACGGCTTTGCCGCCACCGCAGACGGTCTCTGGGGTATATGGCCTCTCGGCGGAGCATGGCTTGCATATCACATGTGGGAGCACTATCTTTTTACCCGCGATAAAGATTTTCTTAAAAACATCGCATATAGATTCATAAAGGGTTGTGCCGATTTCTTTGTCGACTATATGTTCGAAGGTCCTGACGGATACGTATACTCAGGCCCGTCGACATCACCCGAAAATAGATATTTTGTCAACGTGAACGGCGAACGCAAAGAAGGTTATCTTGCCGTTTCCCCGACCATGGACATCGAAATTATCGGGGGACTTCTCGATTTTTACTGCGAATGCGAAAAAATATTAAATATTGATACCGAAGCGGCTGCCCGTGCGGCTGAAATACGCAAAAAGATGCCTCCTCTCCGCATAGGAAAACACGGCCAGCTTATGGAATGGCAAAAAGATTACGATGAACAGGAACCCGGGCACCGTCATGTTTCCCACGCTTTTGCTCTTTATCCCGGAAATGAAATAAACGAATCTACTCCCGAACTTATGAAAGCTCTCGAAGTCACCTTTGAAAGACGGCTTTCGCAGGGCGGAGCTCATACGGGATGGTCACGCGCATGGCTTATTAACCTTTTTGCCCGCATGCGGCATCCCGACGATGTTTACGAACATCTCCGTCTTCTTCTCACAAAATCAACTTTGCCCAATCTTTTTGATACCCATCCGCCGTTTCAGATCGACGGTAATTTCGGCGGCGCTGCGGGTATCGGCGAAATGCTTTTGCAGAGCCATGACGGCTGTATACGTTTGCTTCCGGCCTGCTCCGAAAAATTCTCGGGGTCATTCAGCGGCTTCCGTGCGAGAGGCGGTGTGACCGTCAGTGCAAAGTGGGAAAACGGTTCGGTCAATTATCTTGAAATCATTCCCGATTTTCCGGGAGAATATAAAATACAGGTTCCCGGCAGCGAGGCGTTTACCGTCCGTGCCGAGGGAAAAACACGCGTTATATAAGAAAGGATTGATAATATGAAACTCGGAGTTATAACAGATTGCTTTAACAGACCGTTACTCGACAGTATCGCACTTGCCGGAGAACTCGGATTAAACGGCGTTCAGATTTACGCCACGACCGAAACTTTCAGCCCCGGACACATGGTCTGGAAACAGACGGAAGATGTAAAATCTCTTCTCAAAAAAAACAACCTCGTTGTCAGCGCTCTCTGCGGTGACCTCGGCGGATTCGGCTTCCGTCTTCCCGAGGAAAATCCCGTCAGAATCGAAAAGACAAAGAGAATCATAGATCTTGCCGAAGAATTCGGTTCTCATGTCGTAACAACGCATATCGGTGTCATCCCGTCCGACAAAAACAATCCCACATACGGCGTTATGCTTGCCGCCCTCACAGAGTGCGGACGTTACGGACAGCAGCACGGAGTTACTCTCGCAATAGAAACGGGTCCCGAGAAAGCAACCGTTCTCAACGGATTTATTGAAGATACCGACGGGGGAGTCGGCGTCAATCTCGACCCCGCCAATTTCGTTATGGTTACCGACCAGGATCCTGCCGAAGCCGTTTATCTCCTCAAAGACAAAATCGTTCATACTCATCTTAAAGACGGTAAAATGCTTATAAAGACCGATCCGCAGATTATCTACGACTGTTTTGCAGTCGGCGGCATAGAATCTCTCAATATAGCCGATTACTTTATCGAAACTCCGATTGGAGAGGGCGGCGTCGATTTCGCAGCATACATCAAAGCACTCAAAGATGTCGGATTCGACGGATTCCTTACTATCGAACGTGAAACCGGTGACGATCCCGCTGCCGATATTCGTAAAGCATGCGATTTCATCCGTCCGCTTATGTGATTTTTCGTTTTTTATAACAAATATCGCAATTATGGGCTTTTTTGCTTGACAAATCGTCAGAAAAATATTACTATTCAACAGTAAATATACCGAATATGCGATGAAGATGTGTAAGTAGCTGCTGCATGACCGGATCAAGAGAACGGATTCAAGGCTGAAAAATCCGTTCCGGCGCAGAAGTGAATTTCAGCATCGGAGCATTCCGCGAAAATCGAAAGAGTTAAGCGGAGCGTCCCGTGCGCGTTCAATGCGGATAAAAGTGCGGAGCATTGCTCCGAATTTGGGTGGTACCGCGGATTATCCGTCCCTTTTATACGGGACGGATTTTTTTATTATAAATACAATATTTCCGGATTATATCCGAAAGAGGAAAATATGAAAGAAAAGCTTTTACAAATCTGTGCCGACGGCGAGCAGTCCATCGCTGCGGCAAAAACCGAAGCCGAGTTGCAGGATGTCAAAGTCGCCATACTCGGCAAACAGGGGAGTCTTACGGGACTGCTCAAAGAACTTCCGAATATTGCGCCCGAACAGCGTCCTGAAATGGGCAAGGCTGTCAACGAGGTCAAAACAAAGCTTTCGGCTCTTATCGACACGCGCCGTGAAGAAATAAAGCTCAAGGCAAGTGAAGTTTCTCCCGATTTCGACTTTACTCTTCCGGGGACCATTCCCGCAATGGGCGGTCTCCATCCCATAACACAGATGAGATACGATCTCGACGATGCGTTCCGTTCAATGGGGTTCGAAATTTTCCAGGAAGACGATATTACCTCCGAATTTTACGCTTTCGATAATCTTAACTTCCCTCCGAACCATCCCGCCCGCGAGAGCATGGATACTTATTGGCTCGAAGGTCACGATACGGGCAAGGCAGAGGATAAACTTTGTCTTCGTCCGCATCTTACAGGCGGAAGTGTGCGCTATATGCAGACACATAAACCTCCTTACAGATTCGTATATCCGGGCAGAGTTTACCGTAACGAAACAACTGATGCCCGTCACGAAAGAGCATTCTTCCAATATGAGGCTCTTATCGTCGACAAGGATTTTACCTTTACAGCCGGTAAGGTTATGATTAAGAGCATACTTTCAAAGGTCTTCGGCAGAGACGTTCCCGTTCGTATGAGAGCAGGTTTCTTCCCGTTCGTCGAACCGGGATTCGAAATCGATATGGGCTGTCTCGTTTGCGGCGGCAAGGGCTGCAGTGTCTGCAAGCATGTCGGCTGGATTGAAATTATGCCGGGCGGCACTCCTCATCCCAATGTCCTTAAATCCGCAGGCCTCGATCCGGACGAATACACGGGCTTCTATGTAAACATCGGTCTTGACCGTCTCGTTATGATGCGCTACGGAGTTGATGACGTCCGCCTTTTCCACAGCACGGATCTTCGGTTCCTTGAGCAGTTCCATTGAGTCATGGAGGTAAACAGAAATGAAATTATCACTTAACTGGATAAAAGATTACGTAAAAATTCCCGACGGAATGGATCTTAAAAAACTCGCTTTTGATTTAACGATGTCCACCGTCGAAGTTGAAGGCGTTGAAGAACTCGCAAAACGTTTCAGCGGCATCATTGTCGGCGAAATCAAAGAAGTTCTTCCTCATCCCAATGCCGATAAACTCCGTATCTGCAAGGTTGACATCGCCGACGGCGAAATCCATGACATTGTCTGCGGCGGATCCAATCTCGAAACAGGTATGAAGGTCGTAGTTGCAACTCCCGGTTCGTTCGTCCGCTGGCACGGAGAAGGTGAGCCGGTCGAAATCAAAAATGCAAAGCTTCGAGGAGTTGCTTCTTTCGGTATGATTTGCGCTTCCGTTGAAGTAGGACTCGACTCTCTCTTCCCGCCGCAGAGCGAAACCGAAATTATGGATCTCACGTCAATGAATATCGCGGCAGGGACGTCGCTTGCGGATGCACTCGGACTTGACGATATTCTTCTTGAAATCGACAATAAATCCATGACAAACCGTCCCGACCTTTGGGGACATTACGGAATTGCCCGTGAAATCTCCGCTCTTTACGATTTACCGCTTGTGAAATTCGATAAATTCGTTCCCGACTGTTCCGAACCTTTTGCGGTTGACATTAAAGATATTGATCGTTGTCCTCGTTATATCGGAAGCAAAATTGAGGGACTTTATGTCAAACCCTCTCCCTTCGAAATACAGAGCCGTCTGTGGCGTGTAGGACTCCGTCCCATCAATGCGCTTGTCGATGTTACCAATTACGTTATGCTTGCTGTCGGTCAGCCCACCCACGCTTTTGATGCGGATAATATTTCCGGAGGCATAACCGTTCGCCGGGCATCCGATAAAGAAGAACTGCTTCTTCTCAACGGCAAACAGCTCGCGCTTTCTTCCGACGATCTTGTTATCGCCGACAGTGAATGTGCTGTTGCTCTTGCAGGTGTTATGGGCGGTGCAAAGGATTCCATTCTCCCGACGACTGAGAAAGTTATCCTCGAGGTTGCAAACTTCGAATCCACGGGAATACGCAGAACGGCGCTCCGTTACGACAACCGAACCGAGTCTTCATCCCGTTACGAAAAAGCCGTTGATCCCGAACGCTGCGATCAGGCGCTTGCGCTTTCAATGAAGATGTTCCGCGAACTTTATCCTGATATGAAGGTGACCGCGTTTACCGATGTATATCCCGTAAAACTTCAGAAAAAAGAAATCGATGTCGAGATTTCTTGGCTTGAACGTCGTCTGGGCAAACGCATTTCAAACGAGGATGTTTCAAAGAAACTCGGCGAACTCGGTTTTGAGGTTTCTTTCACCGAAACCGTGATGCATATTATTGTTCCCACGTGGCGCTCAACCGGAGATGTCTCTATCAAGGCTGATATTATGGAAGAAGTTGCCCGTATGTATGGCTATGAGAACTTTGAGCCGACCAGAATCTTCACAAGCTTCGACGGCGCGATCAATCAGCTTGATATCGATCTCGTTCGTAAAATAAAGGAATATCTTGCTTTCCGTTGCGGAATGCAGGAGATATTCACCTATCCGTGGATGAGCGACGAATATGTTGCGGCAATACTTCCGAACACAAACGGCGTTCTCCGTCTGTCCACTCCTCCGTCTCCGGAAGAAAGTTATATCCGTTCTTCTCTGCTTCCCAATATCTGCAAGGCTGTTGCAAAGAACGAACGTTATTACGGCGATTTTTCCGTATTTGAAGAAGCTCAGATTTTCAGAGATGAAAATTACTCTTCTCCTTATGATCAGCGCGAAAAACTTCCGACTCAGGAACGTCATCTCGCAGGCGCGTTTGCGGGCGATCAGAACGGGATGAAAGATATCTTCCTTCGTGCAAAAGGTATTCTCGAATCAATGCCGCGAATGACACATATGGAAAACTTCACTTTTGAACGCTCCGAAAAACCCTTCTGGGCAGATGAGACCGTTTGGCTCAATATCGTTCTTGACGGAAAGAAAATCGGTGATTTCGCGCTCCTTTCCAAAAAAGCATCTCTTGCCTGCGGCATAAAGAATCTCGCGGTTATTCTTTTCGAACTTAACCTCGATGCTCTCATTCCGTTCAAATCAAGAACGAACACCTTCGAACATCTTCCCGAATTCCCCACGATCGAATACGACGTTTCCGTTCTGTTCGATGTTGATACCAAGTGGAATATGATCAGCGAAACCGTTCTCAAAAAGAAGAACAAAGACAGCTTCCTGCAAGGTGTTAAATTCGTGGATGAATATAAAGGAAAGGGAATTCCGGACGGAAAGAAATCCGTTACGCTTCGTCTGCTTATAGGCTCCGGAGCCAAGACTCTTACGTCAGATGAAATCGAGACCTGCGCGAATACAGTCGTCAAGTTCCTTACTAAGGAACTCGGCGCCGAGGCAAGATTCAAATAATTGCATATAATAATAAATCCGACACGGTTTTATGCCGTGTCGGATTTTAATAAT
>JAZQQT010000185.1:0-10594 GCA_045629205.1 Eubacteriales bacterium | reverse complement strand
CAGCGAGTTGTTGAGCATCATGTCGATGTTATCGATATCGTTTGTGAATCTCGACATGACTTCGCCGGTCGGGTTGGAGTCGAAGTATCTTACGGGAAGTTCCTGAAGCTTTATAAACAAATCGTTTCTGATTTTTTCGATAATGCCTTGTGATGTCGTAAGCATCAGCTTAGACTGGAGATAGGTTGTGATTACGCCTACAAGGTAAATACATGCAAGAATGAAGATTGCCGACAGGATGTATGTAAGTATCTGAGTTTCCTGCTGGAACGGGAATACCTTAGTCAGTGAGTCTATGATGTTATCTGCAAACTGCTCTGTAGGACTTAACTTATTTACCATTTCGGGCGAGACTATCGCCGCAACACGGTTTACTATCGGGGCGAGCAGATATGAACCTACAAGTGACGTGACGGTGCTGATAAGCATACAGAACATGACGATGATTAATCTGCCTGTGTAAGGCTTCATGTATGCGATAAGTCTTCCGAGTGTTTTCTTTGTGTTTTTCGGCTTTCCCGTTGCGCCTTGAACTCCGCGTCCTCCGCGTGGGCCTCCTCTCGGACGGAAAGCGTTTCTCTTTTCTGTTGCTGCGGAATTATACTGCTTTTGAAGGGCTGTTAAATCTCTTGCCATTTCAAGCACCCTCCTTTGCGGATTCCATTTGGGAATCGTATATTTCTTTATATTCTTCGTTTGTCGCAAGCAACTCGTCGTTCGTTCCTATTCCGGTAATTTTACCGTCATTCATAACGATTATGCTGTCTGCTTCCATAACGGATGAAATACGCTGGGCGATGATGATTTTGGTAGAATCCTTAAGCTCGTCACGGAATGCTTTGCGTATTTCTTTTTCGGTTGCCGTATCAACCGCGGAAGTGGAGTCGTCAAGAATAAGTATCTTCGGTTTTTTTAGAAGAGCTCTGGCTATGCATATACGCTGTTTCTGACCGCCGGATACGTTTGTTCCGCCCTGATCTATATTTGAATCGTAACCGTCGGAAAATTCTTTGATAAATTTATCTGCCTGTGCTCTTGCGGCAGCCGTTTTCATTTCCTCATCAGATGCATTTTCGTCACCCCACCTGAGGTTTTCGGCAACGCTTCCGGAGAAAAGGGTATTTTTCTGGAGAACCATACCGACGCCGTCACGCAGATTGATAAGCGAATAATCTTTGACGTTTATGTCGTCTACAAGGATTTCGCCTTCATCGGCGTCATACAAACGGTCGATCAATGAAACGAGCGTCGTTTTTCCGCAGCCAGTCGAACCGATAATACCGACTGTCGAACCGCTTTGGATAGTAAGGTTTATATTGTCAAGGACCTTTTCTTCACTGTTTTTGAAGTATCTGAAAGATACGTTTCTGAATTCGATTTTGCCGTTTTCAACCTTTTTGTCGGGATAAGCGGCGTTCTCGTCCGTCAGGTCGATTTTTTCATCAAGAACCTCATTGATTCTTTTTGCGGACGCAAATGCTCTTGCCGAGAACATAAGAAGGAACGTTACCATCATAAGGGAGAAAAGAATCTGTGTGACATATGTAACAAAGGCCGAAAGGTCTCCGATAAGCATATTGCCGGAAAGAACGGTTTTTGCTCCGAGCCAGATGACTACTCCGATTGAAATATCCATGATCAGAGACATTACGGGCGACATGAATATCATTACGTTGAATGCCGACAGTCCGGCTTTTTTCAGATTACTGTTCGCCTGTTCAAATTTGTCTGTTTCAAATTCCTCACGGACAAAACTTTTTACGACTCTGACATTGGTGACGTTTTCCTGAACCGTTGAATTAAGCGCGTCAACTTTTTCCTGCATTTTCGTGAATCGCGGGAAACCGATAAGGATAAGTCCTCCGACGAATATGAAAAGAATCGGCATAACGATCGCGAGAATAACGGAAAGCGACGGATTCATTTTGATTGCCATAATCAGTGCAGCAATCATCATTCCGGGTGCGCGAAGTGCCATTCTGAGAAGCATATTCACAAAGTTCTGCATTTGGGTAACATCGTTTGTCAAACGTGTTACAAGAGAACTTGTCGAGAATTTATCGATATTGTTGAACGAGAAGTATTGGATTCTTCTGTATAAATCGGCACGCAGATCCGTGGCGAAATTTACGGATGCCTTTGCTCCGAAAAATGCGCCTCCGACACCGCCTGCCATCATTATGATCGCTGTCAGTATCATTAAAACCATAGTCCAGATGCTTGAGGGAACGGTGAGCGTCCCGCTTTGAGCATTGTTAATGATTTCCGCAAGCAGTTTTGGCATTACGACTTCTCCGATGACCTCGATGATCATGCAGAGAGGTCCTAAGAGAAAAAATAACCAATACGGCTTGACGTATTTCATCAATTTCTTCATTTTTATATTTCTTCTTTCTTTTTATTCTTCCGAATCTTGTTTTTTTATTTCATCAAGAGTAATGACCTTGTCATGAACAATCGGTTTCCATTCGCTCTTGGAAAAAAATGCGCCGATGCTTACGGGGATAAAAGTAAGCATGAACAATGGAAAAGTAAATGTATAAAAAATTTTTTTAATCAAGGATGTGTGTATGTTTTTGCCTTCTGTCAAAACTGTTATGAAACCGACTATAAAAGTGGCAAGATACAAGGTGCAGAATGATGAAAAAATTATCTGCAATAATTGAGTGATCGGCCCAAATGTTATGATCGTAACTATTATCGCAATAATGTTGACTACCACACTGAGTCCGCTTATGATTGCTGCGGGCATTATGTTCATCGTCATATCGAAACATGAAAAACTGCCGTGAAAAATACCGTTTATAAGATCTTTTCCGTGTTTACGGAAAACCTGAAAATATCCGCGTGTCCATCGAACGCGCTGACGCCATGACTGGCGGAATTTCGTAGGCTGTTCATCGTAAAGAATCGCATCCTTCGCATATCCGATTTTTTCTTTGCGGGTAATGTTATCGATTGTAAATTCTATATCTTCCGTAAGGGTAAAATAATTCCATCCGCCTCTGTTCTTCAGAATATCTGCCGACACGAGAAATCCCGTTCCCGAAACCGCACAGCTGCTTCCGATTGCGAATCTTGCGGCATTAAGATATCTTGCTTCTCTTAAAAACCAAAGGCCCATTCCTGCAGAAACCCAGTTGTCACCGTAATTTTTTGAATTGCGGTAACAGGTCACTATTTTATATCCGTCACAGTATGTTCTGTTTATTTCTTTTATGAAATTCGGGTCAAGAATATTATCTGCGTCAAGAACGATATACGCGTCGTGCTTGTCGCCAGATTTTTCAAGTTCATTCAACATAAAGTTGAGAACATAGCCTTTTCCGATTTTCTCTTTATTGAATCTTTCAAAAACATCAGCGCCGTGTTCAGCCGCGATTTTCGCCGTTCTGTCGGTGCAGTTATCGGCGCAAACATATATGTCAATAAGTTCTGAAGGATAATTCTGCGATTTTATACTGTCTATCAGATTACCGATAACCGCTTCTTCATTTCTTGCGGCAATAAGTATCCCTATTTTGTGAAGAACATCGTCTTTGTGTTTTTTTTGCCTGGCAAATACGGAAATCGGAATATATAAAAACTGATACGAGTAGCAAAGAAGAAAAACAATACCGATTATTATATTAATAATTTCAAGAATTTTCAATGGATTTCTCCTTTTGATTGTCTGTATGTTGAATAAACTTCGGACTTATACAACCTTCTTATTATATCAAATATATATCCGAAAGTCAAGTTCAGGAGTTGCATTTGATTTTTTTGTTTTCGGAAGCCGTATTGTAAACGGTACAGTCGTTATCAACGGAATGAGTCAGCCAGACGTTTCCTCCGATAACGCAATTATCGCCTATAAAAGTGTCACCTCCGAGTATGGTCGCTCCTGCGTATATAACCACATTATTGCCGATGTTCGGATGTCTTTTTATTCCTTTGACGGGATTACCGTTTTCATCCTTTTCAAAGCTTTTCGCACCGAGTGTAACACCTTGGTAAAGTTTGACGTTATCGCCTATAACACAGGTTTCGCCTATTACGACTCCGGTTCCGTGGTCGATAAAAAACGAATGTCCTATCGTCGCTCCGGGGTGGATGTCTATTCCTGTTTTTTTATGAGCGGATTCGGTCAGAATTCTCGGAAGCAGCGGTAATCCGAGTTTGTATAATATATGCGCCGGTCTGTATGCGGAAATGGCGTCAAAAGCCGGATATGCAAGAATGATCTCATTCTCGGAAGACGCGGCAGGGTCGCCGTCGTATGCGGCCCGGATATCGTTTCTCAGTTCTTCGGCTATTCCGGGCAGCGCAAACATAAATTCTTCCGTAATTTGTTCGGCTTTTTCATTGTTATCTTTTCCGAGAATGGCAAGACAGATTCCGTGAAGCAGCGCGTAGGTTTCTTCAAGTGTTATTTCTCTTTGTGCTCTTACCGGTTCGGAGGGGGCAAATACCGACGGAAAGAATAAAATTTTCAGCTTATCCATTAAAAGAACGGCATCATCGACGATTTTTGTCGTGATAGTCGGATATCCGGATTCGGCAGATATTTCATCAAGTTTTGTGCTTATGCTTTTTATATTTAGTTTATTCATAATTATACCTCAGTCTTTGAATTCCGGTGTTGACAGATATCTGTCTCCGGTGTCCGGCAGGATAACCGCGATTTTCTTTTTTGCGTATTCGTCTTTTTCAGCCAGGACTGTCGCTGCATGCAGCGCGGCTCCCGAAGTGATTCCGACAAGGAGACCTTCTGTTTTTGCAAGCAGTCTTGCCGCCCGATAAGCATCTTCTTCCGTTACGGCAACGATTTCGTCGATTAATGATATGTCAAGCAGTTCCGGAATGAAATTTGCGCCTATTCCCATCAGCCCGTGAGGCCCGGATATACCTTGGCTTAACAGGGGAGACGATGCGGGTTCCACCGCTGCGATCCTGATTTCCGGATTTTTCTCTTTCAGATATTTTGCCGTTCCCGTCAATGTTCCTCCGGTTCCTACTCCGCAAACCAGAACGTCAACCTTTCCGTCTGTATCATTCCATATTTCGGGTCCCGTCGTTTTGTAATGAGCATGCGCGTTTGCCGGACTTACGAATTGTCCGGGAATAAATGCTCCCGGAATCTCTTTTGCGAGTGACTCTGCTTTTTTTACTGCGCCGCTCATTCCCTCGGCTCCAGGTGTCAGAACGACTTCGGCGCCGTATGCTTTAAGCAGCAATTGTCTTTCTTCCGACATGGAATCGGGCATTGTCAGAATAACTCTGTAACCTGCGGGAATTCCTATTGCCGCAAGACCGATTCCCGTGTTGCCGCTTGTCGGCTCGATAATTGTTCCGCCCTTTTTCAAAAGTCCTTTTTCTTCTGCGTCATAAATCATCTCCGCAGCAGCCCTGTCTTTTATACTTCCTGCCGGATTCAGATATTCAAGTTTCAGTAAAAGATCGGCATTCGCTTTTACCGAATTAATATAATTGTTTGCATAAAATAAAGGTGTATTGCCGATCAGTTGTTTTATTGAATCATATATTTTCATATTTAATCCTCACTGTTGTTTTGCGCCTGTATATGCTGCCATTGTCGTTCCGTCAAACGAGCAGGAATATCCTTCTCCCGCAACAGAGTAAAGGAAATTCATGGGAAGAACGGCATTCCGAGGCATCGTCATAAACGATACATGTTTGTTCAACCTGCCCGCTTCCGCATGATGTGAAAACAAGAAGAACGGCGGTTAATATGATTGACAAAAAAACGGATTTTTCAGACATAAGACAATCCTTCTTTAATTATACTCAAATGCGGACTCCTTTCGGGGTCCGCACAAAAAAGTAATATATCAGTCGATAACGTGGATCCATCCCTCGGGAGCTTTTATGCGACCCATCTGGATTCCTGTAAGAGTATCATAAAGTTTCTTTGTGATCGGTCCCATTTCCGACATGCCGGACGGCAGACAAATTTCTTTTCCGTGATTTACAATCTTTCCAACCGGTGAGATAACGGCTGCCGTTCCGCAGAGACCGCATTCGGCCATATCTTCAAGTTCATCAAGATAGACGTCACGTTCAACAGCTTCGAGTCCGAGATAATCTTTTGCAACTATCATAAGAGAACGTCTGGTTATTGAAGGAAGAATGCTTGTGGAGTGCGGCGTAACAACTTTCCCGTCTTTTGTAACGAAAATAAAGTTTGCTCCGCCGGTTTCTTCGACCTTTGTTCTTGTTGCCGCATCGGGATAAAGATTTTCGTCATAACCGTTTTTGTGAGCTTCAACGATTGCATGTAAACTCATTGCATAATTAAGTCCGGCTTTGATATGACCTGTTCCGTGAGGTGCGGCTCTGTCGAAGTCGCTGACAGTAAGTGTTAACGGTTTAACTCCGCCTTTAAAATAAGGTCCGACGGGAGTAACTAACATTCTGAACTGGTAATCCTGTGCCGGTTTAACGCCTATGACGGGACTGCTTCCGAACAGGTAAGGTCTGATATACAGAGTTGCGCCCGAACCGTATGGCGGAACCCATGCGAGATTGGCTTTGACAACCTTTTCAACTGCTTCGATGAATTTATCTCTCGGATAGGGCGGCATTTCAAGTCTGAGAGCCGACTGTTCAAGTCTTTCCGCATTGAGGTCGGGACGGAAAACAACAGTATGTCCGTCTTCTGTTGTGTATGCTTTCAAACCCTCAAATGCTGTCTGTGCATACTGGAGAACGCCTGCGCATTCGCTTATAACAACATTGGGGTCTGAAATAAGAGCTCCTTCGTCCCATGCTCCGTTAGTGTAATTTGCAACAAAACGATAGTCTGTAGGCATATACCCGAAGCCGAGATTTTTCCAATCGATATTTTTCTTTTCCATAATATACCTCTATTATAAAAAGCTTTTTTATTATTATATCACTTCAGTCTGTTAAAAGCAATATTTTTTTTAAAAAAAAGAAGATTTTCGTATACTTGACAAAACGCGGCGTTTATGCTAATATAATCCCGTAAATATTCTTTGCGGGTGTAGTTTAGTGGCAGAACTTCAGCTTCCCAAGCTGACCGTGGGGGTTCGATTCCCCTCATCCGCTCCACAGACAGAGCCTGATCCTTTTCGATCCAGGCTTTATTTGTTATATCAGTCAAAAAAAATCGAAAAGCGATTTGCCGCCTGTCGTATCAACGGCCCAATAAATCGGCAAAAAAGGAAAAATTCATGAGAAATCTTGTCTTAAATCCCAAGACTCTTCCGATACGTTTCCGACTCGGAGACGATTGTTATTGCGGAATGCCGGACGGAACCGTAACATATTCGGAAAACAATAAGATCATTTATACAGCCATGGTGGGAAACATCGAAGTAAGAGCGGAGTGTGTTTCATACGATGATTTCGATGCGTCCGAATGGACTGTATACTTCTCAAATAAAGGTGACACCGTATCTCCGCATCTTTCCGATGTTGATGTCATGAATTATGTTTTTAAGGGAGAATGCGCGAAAATCTATACCTCCAACGGAGACTTCTGTTCGTCGGACGGATATGCCGTTACCGAAACTTGTCTTTCAACGGGCGCCGACCTCAGAATCGTTCCTTACGGAGGACGAAGCTGCAATACCGCTTTCCCGTATCACCGTATTACTTTCGGTAACCGAGGCGTTAATCTTGCTGTCGGCTGGCCGGGACAATGGAAATCGTATTTCAGAGGAACAGATGACGGTGTTTTGTATGCGGCAGGGCAGGAGGTTCTCGATACCGTGATAAACCCGGGAGAATCGTTACGCACTCCTCTTATGGTTGTTGTCTCGTTTGACGGTGATATTGAAACCGGTATTAACGTATGGAGACGCTGGTATTTCAAACATGTCGGAATAACAAAACCTCATCTTGTCGGATGTTTCAGCGGATTTGGATTGGAATTCACTCACGCAACGGAAGAAAATCAGATTAAGGCAATCAGTGATGCAGTAAATAACCGTCTCGGTATAAATCTTTGGTGGCTCGATGCCGGTTGGTATCCTGCCGTAAATGATATGGGAGAAGACGATTGGTGGGGAACGCTCGGCGATTGGAAGCCTGATTCAAAGCGATTCCCGAACGGATTGGCTCCCATAGGTAAAGAATGTGAAAAACACGGAATTGATTTTTTGCTTTGGTTTGAGTCGGAACGTGTTACCGAACATTCCGAAATCTGCAGGGAACATCCCGAGTGGATTATAGACAAAGGCGTAAAAATGCTTGACCTCAGCATTCCCGCCTGCGTTGATTATCTTATTAAAAAAATAGGAAACTGTATCGAAGAAGGTCATGTTACGGTATACCGTCAGGATTATAATTTCGAACCGGAAGATTGCTGGCGGTCGAGAGAAGGAGAAAACAGACGGGGAGCGATTGAAAATCTGTATGAACAGGGGTATCTGCGTTTTTGGGATACTTTGAAAGCGCGTTTCCCCGAATTGCAGATAGATTCCTGCGCGTCAGGCGGCCGTCGTAACGATATCGAAACCATGCGTCGTTCGGTTCCGCTGCATCAGACGGATTACGGATACGGAATTCATCCTGTTCAACAGGCGTTTTCTCAGACTCTTTATTCATGGATACCGTATTTCCGCGGATTTGCCGAATCATGGGAAAAAGAAGACGGCAGTTATGATGATGGAAAACCTCCGAAGAATTTGCCGGAATTTGACGAATATACAATGCTTTCATTCCTCGCTCCTACAGTCCACCTCGGTAGATTTACAAATGTTAAAAAGCCTCTTTCCGAAGAGACCTGCGAAAAAATCCGCCGTTATTCCGCTCTGTTCAACCGTGTTGCTCCGGTTATCTGTTCGGCCGATTTTTATGCGCTCACACCTTATCACAAAAGTCGTGAGAAATGGACATCATGGCAGTTTGATATCCCGGAAGAAGACAGAGGAGTGATAGAAGTAATACGAAATAACGCCGCACCTGACGGAACGCTGACCGTTAAACCGCATCTGCGTGAGGGAAGATACGTTTTCAGAAATCTTTGGAACGGAGAAACATTCAGGTATGCTTATACGGGCGGAAGCATGGCATTCTCGCAACCGATTCGCTCCGCAAGAATTTGGGAGTATGCAAGGGAAGACTGACCCGCTTATTTTTAAAATTACAAACCCCGTCTTTTGTCATTTTGCAAAAGACGGGGTTATCATTGTTTCCGAAAACTACCGGCAGCCGTTAGTTATGATTTTTTTTGTAAAAAATAAAATCGAATAAAAAACTATATTTTTTTGTAAATCAAAATGAAAAAGTCTACTGTAACTCGCAAACTGTGAATATTATCCAGCTTTGACATATAGGCTTTCGGTGTGTGCCAGAAATATGGCGTCATACCGAAGAGGGCGCGGATATTTTCGTTCGAGGTAATCTCTTCGGTATATCTGACACGTATTTTGTCCGAGAAATCAAAGCCGTCGTATTCCTGTTTTTCATCGACGTTTTTATACGGATTTTCGTATATCAGTTCTTTCATTTCCCACAGATGATCAGGGGCGGGAACAACGTATAAAAAGACTCCTCCCGGCTTGAGAATTCTGGACAGTTCCGGTATGCAAAGCGGTGAAAATATATTCAGTGCAATGTCAAAATCGCCGTCGTTGACAGGAACGTCAAATGCCGATGCTACGGCAACTTCGGCGTGCGCACCCGATCTTTTTATTCTTTTTCCCGTCTTTTCCGCCGCCGCTTTTGATATGTCGAAAGCGGCAGTTTCAATGTCTTTCAGCGAAGAAACCGCTTCCGTATAATATCCCTCTCCGCATCCTATATCGATCAGTCTGATTTGCCCTGTTTTCGGCAGTGAAGAGACAGTTTCGACTATTTTGTCGCGTAACTTTCTGTAATATCCGCAAGAAAGAAAACGTTCTCTCGCGCGCACCATATCGGTGTCGTCCCCGGGGCTTTTTGAGTGCTTTTTATTGACCGGAAGCAGATTCGCGTAATTTGCGGCTGCAATGTCAAAACTGTGTCTGTTGTCACAGACCAGTCGTTTTTCTTCTTTTGTAAGAGGATTTCCGCATATCGGGCATTTGAATAATGATATCATTTTTTTTATCCGTTAATTATATTTTGTCCGGCATTGTAATAATTTTTGCCGCTCCGAGCAACACCGCTTCATATTCGTCATGCGTTACCGTGATAATTGTCTTTCCGACAGTTCTTTTCTTTATATAGTCTGCAACCTGCAGTCTTGTTTCGTTGTCAAGTCCTTTGAAGGGCTCGTCCATTATCAGTGGATTTCCCTGATAGAGCATCGCTCTGAGAATCGCGACTCTTCTTTTCATTCCGCCGCTTAAAGTATTCACTGCCGAGTTTTCCGTTCCTTCGAGTCCGACTCCGGACAGCTCGGCAATGATATCGGAATCGGCTTTGTCGGTGAACGGTCTCAGATTGTTGATTACCGAAAAATCTTCAAAAAGACGGTCTTCCTGGAAGACGACGGACGGTTTGTTTCCTATTCCGTCAACGGTTCCGCTATCCTGCGCTTCGATACCGAGCAGAATTTTAAGAAGTGTCGTTTTTCCGCAGCCTGATTTACCCATGATGCATGTCGTTTGACATTCGGGAAATTCTTCCGAAAAATTCG
>JAZQQT010000184.1:0-4803 GCA_045629205.1 Eubacteriales bacterium | reverse complement strand
TTTTTTGATGTTGATTCTCTGTCGTTTGATGTTCCTGTTTGCTCTTTTACAGGTCACCGTCCCGGAAAGCTTCCGTTTTCCGACGAGAATGAAGAATCAGCTTTGCGTATGCGTCGTGATATCGGGTTGTCGATTACCGATGCATATAATGCAGGATATAACACATTCATTTCGGGAATGGCGCTCGGGGTGGATACATGGGCGGCAATCGAGGTTCTTAAGTTAAAACATTTTCATCCCGAAATCCGTCTTTTTGCCGCTATTCCTTATTGCGGGCAGGAAAAGGGATGGACGTCTCCCGAAAAAAAGAGATATTTCGATCTTCTCAGGTTGTGTGAAAAGGTTTTTGTGATTTGCGATGCCCCTTCCAGACAGGCGTTTGTAATACGCGATTCATTTATGGTTTCTCATTCTTCGAGATTGATTGCCGTTTATGACGGAAGCAGTTCCGGAGGCACAGCTATAACCGTAAAAATGGCGCAAAAAAAGAATATAGACATTGAATACATCAATCCTTTTGAGTATACCGATACGATAACAAAGATTTTTTCACAGAACTTGACAAGCGAAAATCAATAATGTATAATTTATAATTGAAAGAATAATAATGGAGAAAGCTATGAAATCAGCAGCCGAACAGTATAAAATCATTACAAAAGGTGTTCTTTCTCTCGTAAACGAAGAAGAACTTATGGCAAAACTCGAAAAATGCGTTAAAGAAGACAAACCTCTCACGATAAAACTCGGACTTGATCCGTCTGCTCCCGATATTCATATAGGGCATGCGGTAGTTCTCCGTAAAATCAAGCAGCTTCAGGATCTCGGTCATCAGGTTGTTATAATCATCGGAGACTTTACCGGAAAAATCGGTGACCCCACCGGAAAAGCAAAGGGAAGAGTTGCGCTTTCCGACGAACAGGTTCATGCCAATGCCGAAACTTATTGCGAACAGATTTTTAAGATTCTCGATCGCACAAAGACTACGGTCAGATTCAACAGTGAGTGGCTTGCAAAACTTACATTTGAAGATGTTATTAAACTTGCAGCCACCACAACCGTTGCGCGTATTCTCGAAAGAGATGATTTCCAAAACAGATATAAAAATCAGGTTCCCATCGGAATACATGAGTTTTTCTATCCTCTTATGCAGGCATATGATTCCGTTGAGATTCATGCTGATATAGAGCTCGGCGGAACAGACCAGACATTTAATGTATTAATGGGAAGAACACTGCAGAAATCCGTTGGACAGGAACAGCAGATTGCGATGTTTATGCCTATTCTCGAAGGACTCGACGGCGTCGAAAAGATGAGTAAGAGTCTCGGAAACTATATCGGCGTAAACGAACCGGCCGAAGTTATGTTCAAAAAAGTAATGGAAGTTCCCGATCATCTCATTATCAGATACTATGATCTTGCCACGGACGAACACCCGGACCGAATTGCCGAAATTAAAGCGCAGCTCGATAACGGTGCCAATCCGAGAGATATAAAATACGATCTGGCAAAGACCATTACGGGTCTTTACCACTCCAAAGAAGAGACCGAAAAAGCTATTGCTTATTATGATGCGGCTTTCAGTAAAAAAGCTATACCTGACGATATCCCCGAGATCCAACTCGGCGACAGTAAAACCGTATGGGAACTCGGTGATAAGCTTATCGAAGCAGGTATAATCAAGAGCAAGAGTGATCTTCGCCGTCTCGTAACACAGGGCGGAGCGCAGCTTGACGGGGAAAAACTTTCCGCAGACGGTCTCTCTACAACCGTATCTGTCGGAAGCGTTTTAAAACTCGGGAAAAAGAGCTTCGTCAAATTAGTTTGATTTATGGATAAAAAACTATTTCGCAGTATTCTGCTACTTGTTGCATGTACCGTTTTGTTAGTAGCGGTTGTTGTTAAAATCGATCTGGTTCTGGATTTTTTCGGCAGGGTTTTGGCATTGCTGTCCCCTTTGTTTATTGCTATCGGCGTTGCGTTCGTTTTGTATCCTCTTTATAAATGGTTCCGTGAAGTTTTTATTCGTTTCGGGGTCTTTCTCAAAAGTAAGAAAAAAAAGAAAACCGAAACAACGAAAGATCAACCGGAAACAAAACAAAATGATAGTAAAGTCAAGGCTGCAGTTAAAAAAACGGGGTATTTGTTTTCTCGTAAGGAAAAAAATAAGAACAGTCATAAAGTTGCAAGTACATTTTCAATTATTATCACCTATGTTCTTATGATTTCTTTTGTTTCGGCAATCACTTGGTTGCTGATTCCTCAATTAATTGATTCTATTACAAAACTGATAGAATACCTGACAGGATATCTGCCCAAACTTGAGGAACTGCTTTCAAAACTCAGCAGCAAAATCAATATACAGGAAACGGTTTTACAGAGTATAGAAACAGTATTCAGCACAATTATTTCGGGATTGACTGCAATTACACAGAATATTATTCCGTTCCTTCTTGAATTTACGAAGAATATTGCTTCCGGAGTAACAAATGTTCTTTTTGGTCTTATTATGTCAATCTATATGATTCTCGATAAAGACCGTCTCGTTCGCAGTATTGCGAATATATTCAAGGTCAGAATGAAAGAAAAGAATTACGTTCAGCTTTCTTCTTTCGTCAATTCCGCCGCTTCAATTTTCAGTAGGTTTATTACAAGCAGATTCATCGATTCTCTTATTATCGGCATTCTTTGCTATATTTGCATGTTGATATTCCGATTCCCGTATCCGTTGCTTATCAGCGTTTTCGTCGGAGTCACAAACGTTATTCCCGTAATCGGGCCTTTTATCGGCGCGATTCCGTCAATCTTTATTATACTGATTATCAATCCCGTGCAGGCGTTCTGGTTTGCTGTATTTATTTTGATATTACAGCAGATAGACGGCAATATCATCGGACCCAAAGTTACCGGAGATTCAATCGGACTTCCGGTTATATGGACAATGCTTGCGATTATTGTCGGCGGAGGTCTTTTCGGTGTGGCCGGTATGCTCGTCGGTGTTCCCGTAGTCGCTACTGCTTATAATCTTATAGTTAAACGCACAAATGCAAAGCTTGCGGTTACCGAAGATAGTCAGTTGCCTGAATCCGATAATACGGAAAAAGCGAAAAACGAATAAAAATTCAGCCATCCCAAACGGGATGGCTGTTATAATATAAAAATAAAATCAGTCCGTGATTGTTTCAATCAAATAGCTTACAGGTCTGAATCCGTCATTGCAGGAAATCATGGCGGATTTCGGATTTTTCATCCATCCGTCATAGAAGTTTCCGCCTCCGTTTGCAAGTTCGATGACAAATTCTTTCATGCATTTCCATGCTTCACGGCACATTCCTTCGGGAATGGCTCCGTTGTGCGAGATAAATACATCTCCGATTTTTATTTCACATGCATGCTCAATCGGATTTTCGTATTTTTCTATAAGATCTTTATATTCGGCTCTTCTTATCGCCGTAATTCTGACATCCATAGTTTACCTCAAAAAAAATCCCGCCGATTTTTCGGCGGGATTCGGATTATCTTATTTAAAAGCTTCTTCAACCGCAACTGCACACGCAACAGTAGCGCCTACCATCGGGTTGTTGCCCATTCCGATAAGCCCCATCATTTCAACATGAGCGGGAACGGAGGATGAACCTGCGAACTGAGCATCGCTGTGCATTCTTCCCATTGTATCGGTCATGCCGTAGCTGGAAGGACCTGCTGCCATATTGTCCGGGTGCAGTGTTCTGCCTGTTCCGCCGCCGGAAGCAACTGAGAAATATTTCTGTCCGTTTTCAATGCACCATTTCTTATATGTTCCTGCAACAGGATGCTGGAATCTGGTCGGGTTGGTGGAGTTACCTGTAATGGAAACGCCGACTTTTTCGAGTTTCATGATAGCAACGCCTTCGTTAACATTGTCGGAACCGTAGCAGCGAACGTTGGCTCTTGCGCCTTTGGAGAAGGGGATTTCTTTAACGATTTTAACTTCTTCCGTGTAGGGATCGAATTCAGTCTGAACGTATGTGAATCCGTTGATTCTGGAAATGATGTATGCAGCGTCTTTTCCGAGACCGTTAAGAATAACGCGGAGAGGTTTCGTTCTTACTTTGTTTGCATTGAGGGCGATTTTGATTGCGCCTTCAGCTGCCGCGAAAGATTCATGTCCTGCAAGGAAGCAGAAACAATCTGTAGATTCGGTAAGAAGCATAGCGCCGAGATTACCGTGTCCGAGACCGACTTTTCTGTTTTCGGCAACGGAACCCGGAATACAGAAACTCTGAAGTCCTATTCCGATAGCAGCGGAAGCGTCAGCTGCTTTTTTACAGCCTTTTTTGATTGCGATTGCAACGCCTACGGTGTAAGCCCAGACTGCGTTTTCAAAGCAGATAGGCTGTGTTCCTCTTACTATTTTATCAACATCGATACCGTTGGCAAGAGCTATGTCTTTGCATTCTTCGATGGAGTTGATTCCGTATTCTTTGATGACGCTGAGAATTTTCTGCTCGCGTCTTTCATAATTTTCAAACAATGCCATTGTATCTTCCTCCTTATTCTTTACGAGGATCGATGTATTTCACGGCACCGTCTTCTTCGGTAAATCTGCCGTAATGGCCCATCGCCTTGTTGTATGCTGTTGTTGGATCGTCGCCTTTTTTTATAAAGTCTGTCATTTTGCCGAGGTTAACGAATTCATATCCGATTACTTCGTCATTTTCGTCAAGAGCCATTTTTGTGCAGTAACCTTCTGTCATTTCAAGGTATCTTACGCCCTTGTCTTTTGTTCCGTACATTGTTCCTACCATGGATCTCTGACCTTTTCCG
>JAZQQT010000183.1:0-10156 GCA_045629205.1 Eubacteriales bacterium | reverse complement strand
CACCTATTGACCGAAAAACGGGTAGTGTGCCGGTTCGAATCTGTCGAGAGACGCGAAATGATGCGCAAAGCCCGCAAATGCATCTACAAAATTTCGAAAAACTTTAGAGTCGAAAAAATGAAGCATTCGCTGCGCAAATATGAAGCACAAGCCTGCGGCTTGTATGAAGCGGCGATGTTGCCGCCATGAAGCGAAGCGCGCCCACGCATCCTCATATGCCGAAGGCATGCTTCATAGGGCGAAGCCCTGCTTCACCAGTTGCTGCGCAACTCGCTTCATGCGCCGCAAGGCGCGCTTCATTGAAAAAAGCACTTGCGCGAGCAAGTGCTTTTTTCTGGTCCGAGCGGCGAGAGTTGAACTCACGGCCTCTTGAACCCCATTCAAGCGCGCTACCAAACTGCGCTACGCCCGGACATAGGGTTCGCTTTTTAGCGAAGTTATATTATCATATCAGACTGTATTTGTCAACAGTTGATATCGCTTTTTAACAATTTATTCGATTTTAATTCTGTCAGACGCATATTCCGGACCCAAAATCCGTGAGGTGTCCATCTGTCAACGCAGTGACCTTTACACTGTATTTTCGGCAGAATTCAACAATTTCTTTCCCGCTCGGATGTGATTCCGGATTTCCGAAAAACAGCAATTCATCCGGTATCGTAATGGTTGCGCCGCCTATGAATCCGTATTCGAAACCTTCCAGTCTGATTCCGCCGCTTTTTATTTTGAGAACATCCATGCCGTAGGCTTTTGCGGCTTTTGCGATACCGTTATCGGAGGTGATGATTGCTTCGTCCCCGGGTGTGCCGCATACAACCGCAACGGAGCATCGCGCGTATCCCTGACGGACTCCGATTACCTTAAGCCCGCGTTTTTCGGATTCGCGTATTATTGTCTTATCTGCCGTCTCCGGATTGCAAATCAAAAATCTTCCGACCGCGATCGCGTTATACGGCACGTCGTCCGGATATTTTCCCGACGGTTCTTTTTCTCCGCACAAAACCGGAATATCAACAGCCCGGCAGATTATTTCGTAAACCGACGGCGCGCATATCAGTTCGTCGTTAAAGGAAAAAATTCTCAAATCGGTATGAAAAGCCACCTCCCGGGGCAAAAACGGGGAGGTGGGCATATAAAACCAGTCGAAATTTTCCGGTAATTTTCCTCTTAATCTTTCACTGACGATAATCATTTCAATTTAACCGTTTTACCGTTAATGACATCCGTGCTTTCAAGAAGAATGATGTTTCCGTTTTCGCGGACCGAAATTCCGTATTTTACGATACACGCGCCTTCTTCGTTAAGGCGGCTTACGGTATCGGAAACACACGCCTTGATAACGTCTTTGTTTTCGGTATTCCCGTTAAAAAGGAAATTGATGACTCTGCCGTCAACTTCGTCTCCGATCCGGATTTCTTTTTCTTTTAACGACGTAAGAGTCCACGGCGACCATGTTGTTTCCTTCCATTTGACACATTCAATGTCCGCGTCGTTAAAAGCGAAGGCCAGCTTACTTTTGAGAAGCGTTTCATCCATAAACTCTTCCATTGTGTTTTCCGCGGTTGACGGAGCGTATGCCGGATATCCGTAATTCTTTTCGAAGATGACATTGTCACGGCTGTCGGTTATAAAAAGGTGAATGCTTTTTCCTATGTCAACATTCGGAATCGCGTAATTGACATAGTCCGCAAGAGCAAGATCTTCTTCCGTAAGACTTTCTGCGCAGGACGGAACACAGATTTTTATACTGTCATCACATATCGTCAGATTTTTGACTTCAAGACCGTATTCTTCAACCGCTTCTTTCATTTCGCGAACGACTTTTTTCTGCTCTATATCGTTTGATGCGGTATAAAGGCAGTATGCGGCGGCAACGATAAGTATAACCGTAATGATTTTTTTCGCGATATCCATGTCTGCGTCCTTTCCCTGTATTTTACGCGCTCAGATCAGTCTTCGTAAACCGCCCATACCGGATAGTGATCGGAAAGATATATTCCGTGTCTTTCTTCGTCCCATATACCGGATTCTTTGAATGCTTTCGCCAATCCGGGAGTAACAAGCTGATAGTCGATTTTGCAGATTTCCTCGCCCTCTTCCGTTCCTCCGAACGCATGGAAAGAAATCGGGATGTTTTTCGTAACATCGGTCAGATCCAGTGATTTGTCGGAAAGAGCGTATTTGATTGATTCCGAATCCGGAAGAGCGTTGAAGTCGCCGAGAATAACGGCTTCCAGTTTACGTTTTTTGCGGTTGTCCGTAATCTTGTTTATCAGACATTTCATTTCCGCGGCTCTTACTTCTTCGTTTTCGTAATCAAGGTGAACGTTGCTGATCGAATATAATTTTCTTGTCTTTCTGTTTATTACTATTGTTTCCACGCAGATACGCGGGCAGGGGCTTTGTCCGGGCACTCCGGAAAGCGGAGTGTAAGGCGTATCGCTGATCCAATAGCAGTCAAGACCTATTAAATCAAACGTGTCCTTTCTGATGGCGGTGAAAAGACCTTCTCCGTCATATTCGTCGTGCCGTCCCTGTCCTACAAGCATATAATCAGGCAGGATCACTTCGAGCATTTCCCTGATTTCCGGTATTACCTCCTGAAAAGCGATAATGTCCGGTTTTTCATTTTTTATTGTTTCCCAAATTTTTCCGGCACGGTGACAGAAACTGTTTATTCCGTCCCATCCGTCGTAACAACATCTGATATTGAACGATACGATTTTCATGACAACCTCTTTTAAATTATTTGTTCAAGTTTATCATAGAAACGCCTCAAAGTCAAGAGATTTCGGATTGACAACGGCATATGTGTATGATATACTGATTGAAGAAAACTGTAAGTATGCGTTATATCCCGAAATGAATAAGGAAAAGACAAAATGAAATATGATGTTATAATCGTAGGAGCGGGACCCGGCGGTATATACGCTGCCTATGAAATCACAAAAAAACGTCCGGATTTTAAGATCGCGGTTTTTGAAGCGGGGCACGAACTCTCAAAACGCCGTTGTCCGATAGACGGTGAAAAAATCAAAAGCTGTATAAATTGTCCGCGATGCTCAATAATGAGCGGTTTCGGCGGCGCGGGTGCCTTTTCGGACGGGAAATATAATATAACAAACGATTTCGGCGGAACGCTGTATGAATATATCGGTCGTCAGAAAGCGATAGACCTTATGAAATACGTCGACAATATCAATATGTCGTTCGGCGGAGAAGGAACAAAGCTTTATTCCACAGCCGGTTCGTCACTCAAAAAAGAATGTTTGCAGCATAAGCTGCAGCTTCTCGACGCTTCCGTCCGTCATCTCGGAACGGATAAAAATTACATCGTTCTCGAAAATCTCTATAAAGAACTCAAAGAAAAGGTCGATTTTTATTTCAACACTCCGATAACGTCCGTTGCGGTTGAAAACGGCGAATACATAGTATCGGCGCAGAATACCGGATATCGCGGAAGATATTGCATTGTCTCTGTCGGAAGAAGCGGCAGCAAATGGATAGAAGAAGTTTGCCGCGAACTCGGAATTCCCACGAAATCCAACCGTGTCGATATCGGCGTCAGGGTCGAATTGCCCGCCGTTATCTTTTCGCATCTTACCGATGAGCTTTACGAAAGCAAGATAGTATACCGCACGGCGCAGTTTGAGGATAACGTCCGCACCTTCTGTATGAATCCGCACGGTATCGTAGTCAACGAAAACACCAACGGAATAGTTACGGTAAACGGTCACAGTTACGATGACGAGAGCAGACATACCGACAATACGAATTTCGCGCTTCTTGTTTCAAAACATTTTTCCGAACCGTTTGAGGACAGTAACGGATACGGCGAAAGTATTGCCCGTCTTTCCAATATGCTCGGCGGCGGCGTAATCGTTCAGAGATTCGGCGACCTTGTAAGAGGACGCAGAAGCAATAAAAAACGTATCGAAGAAAGCACCGTCGTTCCCACTCTTTCCGCAACGCCGGGGGATTTATCTCTCGTTCTGCCGAAAAGAATACTCGACGGTATAATCGAAATGATTTACGCTCTTGATAAGATTGCTCCCGGAACGGCAAACGACGATACTCTGTTATACGGTGTCGAAGTTAAATTCTATAATATGGAAGTTGAACTTGATAATCATCTCGAAACCAGATACAGGGGACTTTACGTAATCGGCGACGGAAGCGGTGTGACCCATTCATTGTCACACGCCTCGGCGAGCGGCGTATATGTTGCCCGTGAAATCTGCGGTTGATGTAAGGAAAACCAATGGAAAACATACGTAATTTTTGCATAATAGCGCATATCGATCACGGTAAATCAACTCTTGCCGACAGAATACTCGAGCTTACCGATACCGTAGCAAAACGCGATATGGAAGAACAGCTGCTCGACAACATGGACATAGAGCGGGAGAGAGGAATCACCATCAAGGCGCGCGCCGTCAGAATGAACTATACCGCCCTCGACGGAAAAACATATACTCTTAATCTGATCGACACTCCCGGGCATGTCGACTTTAACTATGAGGTTTCCCGTTCTCTTGCCGCCTGTGAGGGAGCGATACTTGTCGTCGACGCTTCTCAGGGCATAGAGGCGCAGACACTTGCAAACACCTATCTTGCCGTTGATAACAATCTTGAAATAGTTCCCGTCATCAATAAAATAGATCTGCCGAACGCCGACCCCGATAATGCCGTCAGGGAAATTGAAGACGTTATCGGTATTCCCGCCGACGACGCTCCCCGTATTTCCGCAAAGCTCGGCCTGAATATAAGGGATGTTCTCGAACAGGTCGTAAAAATCGTTCCTCCGCCTGAGGGTGATGTAAACAAACCGCTCAAAGCCCTGATTTTCGACTCTGTTTACGACAGTTATAAAGGCGTTATCGTCTATGTAAGAGTTATGGACGGCACGATAAAATCCGGCGACCGCATGAAACTGATGTCCACAGGCGCCGAATTCGATGTCGTTGAAGTCGGCCGCCTTATGCCTTTCGGATGCGAGGCCACCGAATCTCTCGATGCGGGCGAGGTCGGATATATTATGGCAAGCATAAAGACCGTAGGCGATACCCGTGTGGGCGATACCGTCACTCTCGCCGACAGACCGGCGGACGAACCTTTGCAGGGATACAAAAAAGTCCAACCGATGGTATTCTCGGGCATATATCCGGCCGACGGCGCGAAATACGGCGATTTGAGAGAAGCGCTCGAAAAACTTCAGCCCAATGACGCGGCGCTCGTTTTCGAGCCCGAATCCTCCACCGCTCTCGGCTTCGGTTTCAGATGCGGATTTCTCGGTCTGCTTCATATGGAAATCATACAGGAAAGAATCGAGCGCGAATTCAATCTCGATATCATCACCACCGCGCCGGGCGTTATCTATCGCATAACGAAAACGGATGGGACGGTGTTATTCGTTGATAATCCCGCCGATTTTCCGTCTCCCGCCGAAATTGCCGAGTCGGAAGAACCGATTGTAAAAGCGGATATCATTCTTCCTTCCGAATACACCGGCACGGTTATGGATCTGTGTCAGGAAAGACGCGGAACCTTTATCAATATGACATACATAGACGCGAAGCGTGTCAACCTGCATTACGAGCTTCCTCTTAATGAAATAATATACGATTTCTTCGATGCTCTCAAATCCAGAACCCGCGGATACGCCTCTCTCGATTACGAGTTCAAGGAATACAGAAAAGGCAATCTTGTCAAACTTGACGTGCTTCTCAACGGCGAAACGGTCGATGCGCTGTCATTTATCGTCAATGCCGAAAGAGCATACGGCAGAGCCCGTAAAATTACCGAAAAACTTAAGGAAAACATACCACGTCAGCTTTTTGAGATTCCCGTTCAGGCTGCGATCGGCGGCAAGGTCATTGCCCGCGAAACAGTCCGTGCCATGAGAAAAGACGTTTTGGCAAAGTGTTACGGCGGTGATATCACTCGTAAAAAGAAACTTCTCGAAAAGCAGAAGGAAGGTAAAAAACGTATGCGCAAACTCGGCTCCGTGGAAGTTCCTCCCGAAGCGTTCATGGCGGTTCTCAAACTCGATGAATAACAAAAAAAACAGGGGAATGTATATACACATTCCCTTTTGTAATAATAAATGCGGCTATTGCGATTTTTATTCAAGAATGGCAAGTCCGCAGATAACGGATTCTTATGTCGGAGCAATTGTCAACGCTCTGCGTTCATACCGCGGTGAAAAAGGCTTTTCGTCCGTTTATCTCGGCGGCGGCACTCCGTCGCTTCTCAGCGCGGCACAGCTTGAAAAAATACTTAACGGATGTTTTTCTCTCGGAGCCGACGCAAACGGTGAAATAACGGTCGAGGTCAATCCCGAAGACGTCACCGAAGACTTTTGCAGACATATAAAGCAAATCGGCTTTACACGTGTCAGTATCGGTATTCAGAGCTTCAACGATTCCGAACTCACGGCGCTCGGCAGAAGACACACCGCAAAAAACGGCAGAACCGCCGTGGAAAGATTACTGAAATATATCGATAATGTTTCTCTCGACCTGATGCTCGGCACTCCGGGACAGACCGAAAAGAGCCTTGGGGATTCTCTTGACATTTGCGCGGAACTGAAGTTGCCTCATATATCGGCATATCTCATGAAGGTTTACGAAAAAACGCTCTTTGACCGTAACGGTGTCCGTGAAGCGGACGACGAGCTTTCGGAAAAACTTTATCTGCAAACCGATACGTTTCTGTCATTACACGGATATTCGCATTATGAGATATCGTCCTTTTGCCGTGACGGCAGATATTCGCGCCATAATATGCTGTATTGGCAGGGCGGAGAATACGCAGCTTTCGGAGCAGGAGCCTGCGGCTTCGAGAACGGAGTAAGATACCGCATACCGTCAAATGCCGAAGCGTTTATAAAGGCAAACGGGAATCCGGAACCGATTATTGAGGAAATTGTTTTTCCCGACTCTGCAAAAAACGAAAAAATCATTTTCGGTCTCAGAACGTCGAACGGTGTTGATATTTCAGAGCTTCCCGACGTTTCGGGCAAATTTATCGATTCTCTTGTAAGAAACGGTCTTGCCGTTTCCGACGGCTGTGTCTTGCGGCTTACTCCGAAAGGCTGGCTCGTTTCAAACGAAATAATAACTCATCTGATATAAAAATATAACTAAATGGCAAACAGCCGAAGCAGACGCTTCGGCTGTTTGTGTATTGACTGAAATTGTAATTGTTTACTTATATTCGAAGAATTCGACCTGATCGGCGCTGTTTGTTGAAAAAACGACATAATGTTTGGCACAAACAGAGACAACAAGAAATATTTTACGGAATTATAATCAACGGACATAAGACAACGATTTCGGAATTTTCAGATTTTAACGTCAGTTCATATTGTAAAACAACACAAACTTTCGAATCAAAAAACGTCAATGACTCATTTGACAATATGCACCTCGTTATTGAATATTTTTCTGAAACAGTATTTGCTATAAAATTTTCTGCCTGTTTTAAAATGTCATCTATATAAATCAGCGTTGTATCCCAATCCACCCTGTGATTAATGTATTCAATACTTACCACATTTCCGTTTTTATCACATTGAACAGTTATTCTGTCAGATGTCTCAAGATTATTACTTATTTTTCTGAAATTAGAGGTATAATTCAAAATGATTTCGTTCGATTCTGTTGAAGTATAAAAGAAATTCTTTTTATCTCTCCATGCAGAGTCAACATTTTGAATATATAAATTTGTATCGCATGTAAATATATATTTGTCAAGCTGTTCATTTGGAACAAACGATAAAATTAAATCTTTTATTTGATTAACCATGTCATGCTCTGTTAATTCCTCAGTTTCGTATTTTTGCAGAACAGTATTATTTTGTGCTGCTATATAAAACGAATCATTATTCCGGTCAATTTGATAAATGATATTGCCGTTTTCATCGCAATATTCATCTGTAATTCTTTCATCCGAATAAATAATCTTTCTTTGCATAACTTCATAATCATGACTACCAATAGAAATAGTAATTATTTCGGGATCGATTACTATTTTTTCTCTTCTATCACTCTTTGGAATTATTATTTCTTCTTTAAAGACATTTCCTTCCACAGCTGATAACAGCATAATATTATATTCTTGTTTTTCATTTTTCTCATCCTTCATAATATGATCAACATTCTGCAGTTGCATAGATTTATCTACCATATTATTCTCATCAGTGATATTGATTATCGATTCGTTTTCTTTTTCATTATTGTCATAAATAATAGTATCTTCATTCTGTAATTGGTTAGATACATTTTCGATGTTTGTTGCGTCAGAATAATCGTTAATTAAATCATTTTCTGTTTTATCATTAATATCCGACAAATTATTCTCTAATCCATTATCATTTTTGATTAATGAATCCTGTTTAAGATTATTCAATTTTACATTTGAACATCCAGCTAAAAAAAATGCCATCAATAATAAAATTATAATTCCATATATACATACTAATCTTTTCATGATTTTTAACCTCATTCTTCTTTATGAAATAGTAGTTGTTGCCGAACCAGCTATATACCATAAATCTGTCGTGATTTCAAGTAACGGATGCGCAATATGCCAATTAGACAAAACAAAGTCATCTGCATTTAAACAAGCATAATGTTTTGCGTTTCTTTTTTGCACATCCAAATAATATTTTTTGAGTGATTCGGAAAAGATTATAAATCACCATAATAATTTTACAAAATAAAAACATCTTTGTCAAGAGTTTAATTCTGTATTTTTTGCAATTTAATCGGTGATTTATGCCCTTCTGTATATTAGACAGAATAAAAGCCGGAAACCTCACGGGACTTCACAAAAAGTTCGGAATATTTTTCCGGCAACAGAATATCTTTCCTTCCTGAAAAAACAAAGACAGCGAAGAAACTCCGCCGTCTTTCAGTATGAATTATAAGGTGATTTTATGATGTTTTGAACTTTAAGTGTTTTTGAATATATCAATATTTCGTATAAATATTATAATACGGTGTTCCGATAAATCCGACCTGCATAAAATCTTCCGGATTGTTTCTGATAACATAGTCGATATAGGATGCCACCATTTTTCCAAACAGACAGTATCCTGCCGGATTCATGTGTCCGGAAAGGAAGAAATTACGATTAAACTCGTCGTCAAAAACAGGCGCATATTTATTAAAATCAAGAACGTATGTAAATTCGAACAGCTCTGCTATTTTGTAAAGCAGATCGGTGCATTCTTTTTTGAGCTTTGCGTTTCTTTCGCTGTCATTTGAGCAGCGGGGCATTGTAACAAGGAATATTCTTGCCTTCGGCTGCAATTTCTTATATCTCTGAATGACCTGTCCGTACCAGCCTGCGAATGTGTCGGCATTCTTTGTGTAATCGCTGAGGTTTATATCGTCTGTCGTTCCTACCGGCTGACCGTCATTGATAATGTCGTTTACGCCGAGAGCGATAACGTATGCCTGACATTTTTCTGCTTCGTTCCAACAATCGCGGGATTCGTTGAAGTATGTGCAGAGCCCTTTTGCCGTCATACCGCCCTGTGAAAAATTATGCGCGGTAAGTCCTGCGGCTCTTGCGATATACTGGCCCCACGAATACTCATAATAATCGTGATATCCCACATTCATATCTTTGTCTACGGATTCAAATTCGCCCGAAGACAAGCTGTCGCCCACAAATCCGATTGTTCTGAATATGCTGCAAAATCCTCCGTCTGTAACGATTCTGTCAAGAGGTTTTTCGCCGGGTATTGCGTAATAATCCTTAAAATCCATAATTCCGCTTCCTTTTATTTGATTAATGTTTGATGTCACTATCTATTACCGAAACAACATCGGCAACCGATCTGACCGTGTGTTCCGCTTTTTGCTTCAGTTCGTCAATTCCGCTTTCAACGGCGCAGCCGTGAAAGGCCTCTATCATGGGTATATCGTTGTATCCGTCGCCGACAGTATAGATATTATTGCTGTCGATCCCGAGAATGCCCGCAAGCTTTTTTATGCCGCTTGTTTTTGAAATATTTTTCGGGCAGACATCGGCATTGTTGTGGCTGCGGTAAACCGTAAACCATTGCTCGAGAAACGGCAAAAGCTTCTGCATAGTCGCTTCGTATTCTTCACCGCTCTTGAAAATGATTGTAAACTGATTGAAG
>JAZQQT010000182.1:0-7988 GCA_045629205.1 Eubacteriales bacterium | reverse complement strand
TCGGATAGGCCTCTGAACCTTCGAATCTTTTAGCGGGAAAGTCGCTTCGCGGCTTCCCGCTTTCCTTAACTCCTCACTCCTCACTCCACACTCCTAACTGTTACAGGGTGGAGCGAAGCGACGCTTCGCAAGTGATGTTTTTTCGGCTTTCCGCTTGCATTTCCACGTCATTTATACTATACTTAAAAAAATAAAATTTCCAAAAGGAGAAAATCAAATGTCCGAAATCCGCATCGGAGTTTTCGGCGCGTGGCGCGGAAACTCATATATAGACCTCATCCGCCGTGAATCCTCTGTCAGCCTTGTTGCGATCTGCGACAAAAACATAGATAATCTGTCAGAGAACGACGATTTCAGCGGAATTGCTCTGTTCAGGGACTTCGACGAATTTATCGCCGAAGGCAAAAAACTGGGAATGAACGCCGTATTTCTTGCCAACTATTTCCATCAGCACGCCCCCTTTGCCATCAAAGCCATGGAGGCGGGAATGGACGTTATCAGCGAATGCACGGCGGCATCAACACTCAGGGAATGTGTCGAGTTGGTCGAGGCGGTTGAGCGCACCGGCAAAAAATACATGCTTGCCGAAAACTATCCCTTTATGACGATGAATCTCAAAATGGAACAGCTCATTCAGAGCGGAAAACTCGGCTCTCTCATCTACGCCGAGGGCGAATACAACCACTCCGGGAGCAACGACGATCTGCATTATCTCACCCCCGGTCCCTATCACTGGCGCGCGTGGATGCCCCGCACCTACTACGTCACCCACGCCATGGGCCCCGTCATGTATATGACAAAGACCATGCCGAAATACGTTTCCGCAAGAGCCGCCCACTCCGACCTTCTTTACAAAATAAAAGACTGGCGCCACAACTACGACGGAGCAGGGATAATGTTCTGCGAAATGGATAACGGCATGATGGCGCGCGTTACCGGATGCACGGCGATGGCAAGCGATTACGGCAGATACCGTGTCTGCGGCGACATTGCTTCCGTCGAAGCGGGAGGCCATATAGGCAACGACGACGTCCGCCTTTATCACTTCGGGCACACCACCCCCGAAGGCGAGGAGCAGTGCTCAAGGATTCACGCGGATCTTGCCGAGTTCGGTGAAAAAGGCAAGCTCGCAAAAGAAGCCGGCCACGGCGGCGGCGACTACTGGATAGTTCAGCACATGATTGAGTATTTCGCAGACGGGATCGAGCCCTTCTTCAACGTTTACCGAGCTGTCGCAATGTCGGCAACGGCGATACTCGGCTGGAGAAGCTGTCTCAACCACGGCGAAAACTTTAAGATACCCGATTTTTCAAACAAAGAAGAGCGTGACGCCGTCCGCGGCGACGACCTCACTCCCTTCCCCGACGAAAACGGCAACGGCGCGACCCTTCCGGCAGCCCTTCCGTTTGATGAATAAATCAGCGAACGGAAAGAGACCGCGCTTCGCAAATGAATAGTGAATAATGAATAATTAATAATTAAGGAAAGCGGGAAGGACTCGAAACGGTCTTTCCCGCTAAACAATTATAAGTTACGGAATTACTTCCGGATAATATTCTGTATTTTAGGATTTTTAAGCGGCAAAGTCCTTTGGACTGCCGCTTTCAACAATTATTCATTATTCACTATTCATTATTTTGTCTTCCGTTTTTTATTATATAGAGGTATAAATTTGATTTTTTATCAATAAATACCCCCTTAACTTGACATTTCGATTTTTTTTGTTATACTTTATACGGAGGTAAAAATATGACAAAATATAAATCGGAAATATTTTATAAAAGAGAAAAATATTTATCCAAAATTCGCGGGTTCTATCGGGAATGCGAAATCATCAAGGTAATCACGGGTGTCAGACGCTGCGGAAAATCAACGATTATGCAGATGATTGTCGGGGAACTTACGGAGCAGGGGACCGATATGAAAAATATATTGTATTTCAATCTTGACAAACGTCCGTATATCGGTTTGAAAACTCCCGAACAGCTCGACAGTCTGATTCAAAAAAATTATAATCCAGATGTTATGCAGTTTCTGTTTATTGATGAAATTCAAAATGTTGATGATTTTGAAACAGTCATAAATTCATGGCGAGAAGAGGGTAATCTGTCTATTTTTATCACAGGTTCCAATTCCTATTTACTCAGCGGTGAGCTTGCCACAAAACTTACGGGACGTTATTTGGAATTCAATATTCTTCCTCTTACATTAGATGAATACGTCGGCATCAAACGGTTTTACGAGAAAAATATTCCTTCCGATTCACAAGAACTTTTAAATGACTATATCCGCGAAGGAGGGTTCCCTTATGCTGTCAGGCTTGATACACTCGCCGATAAGCGAACTTATGTAGAAGGGTTGATTAATGAAATATATAAAAAAGATATTCAAAAACGGCTTAAAATCAGAAACAAAACCGTTTTTGATGCCATAATGAAGTATCTGATAAGCAATTTCGGTGCGACTGTCAGCATATCCAATATAGTAAACGATCTTGCGAAAAACGGCATCAAAACAAAAATCGACACGGTCAACAAATATATCGACGCGCTGATCTGCGCAAAAATCATTATGCAATGTGACCGTTTTGATATGAAATCAAGAAAGTCGCTGAAAGGTGAAAAAAAATATTATCTTTCGGATTTTTCATTCTATTATGCAATGAACACCGACAATAGAATAAATTACGGTCCCGCTCTTGAAAACATCATATACAATTATGCGGTCAGCAAAGATTACAAAGTAAGCGTGGGTAGGATCGGCAAGCTCGAATGTGATTTTATATTGAGAAGCAACTCGCTTTCATATGCCTATATCCAGGTTGCGTATACAATTCTTGAAAGCATGGAAACCGAAGACAGAGAATACGGCAGTCTTGAAGCAATAAAAGGAGACAATTATCCGAAATATGTTATGACTGCCGATAAACTTATTCAGAAACGGAACGGAATCGAGCACGTAAATATTGCCGATTTTATTGTCTCCGAATCGGATTTTGTCTCTTGACGCAAGCGGCAGCCTTTCAGTCTTTGCCGCTGAAAAATCATAAAGTGCAGAATATAATATTTTCAATGCTTTTACTTTCGGATTGATTAGCGGGAAGCGTATGCTTCCCGCTTTCCTTAACATTGTGTTCGGCAAAGCGGAACACAATATATCACTTTGCGGCGGCGCCGCAAAATATCACTTGCCGCAGGCAAATATCACTTTTGCGCAAGCAAAAATATCACTATTGACTGATTGTAAAACAATCAGTCAATCACCCTCCCTCTCCCCGTCACCTCCAGATGATGTATCTTCCGTCCTTTTCTGCAGGTGATGACCGAGTTTACCGTATACCGGTCTCCCGACGGAGGCTCCGACACGTTTCCGGTATCGTCAACAAAAACAACGTCGGCGATATCGACCGTCCATTTTTCCGCCTGTTCCGAAGACGGAAGAACGTTAAAGGCATAAGGCGGCAGATAATCAAGGATATTTCCGTTTCCGTCCCTCACCTCCGTCCGACCGAAAATGATATAAAGAGCAAATGTGTCGGCGCTGTCGTTTCTCTCCGCCGCCCTTCTGCGGGCGTTCTTTGTTTCCGCCCACACATTGTTGATATGATAAAAGACATACTGCCCTTCTCCCGCAGTATGCCGCAAAACGATTGTAGTCATTTTCCCTCCTCGTTTGCGAAGCCATGCTTCGCAAGTGATGTTTTTTCGGCTTTGCCTCAAAAGAGATGTTTGCTTCGCCCCACCCTGTAAGGGAAGGAATATAATTAAGAATTAAGAATGAAGAATGAAGAATGAAGAATTAAGAATTAAGAATTAAGAATGAAGAATGAAGAATTGATGTATCGGCTTCGCCGATGATTAAGGCGATGATTAAAGAAAATAATATCGGTAATCGGTATTCTGCAGCTTCGGATTTTTGAGCGGCAAAGACTGAAAGTCTGCCGCTTTCGTCAACTTTGTGCGCAGCACAAAACATCACTGCCAGCAGAGCGAACAACATCACAAGCCAAAGGCGGCATCACTTTTGCGTAAGCAAAAACATCACTTGAGCCTTGGCTCCGTTTGCGAAGCCATGCTTCGCAAGTGATGTTTTTTCGGCTTTGCCTCAAAAGAGATGTTTGCTTCGCAAGTGATGTTTTGCGGCGCCGCCGCAAAGTGATGTGTTGTGTTCCGCTTTGCGTAACCCAACGTTAAGGAAAGCGGGAAGCCGCAAAGCGACTTTCCCGCTAAAAAATTCGAAGGTGCAGAGAATTAAATTTTTATATATTTGTCTTTCGGATTATTTAGCGGCAAAGGACGAAGGACTGCCGCTTTCGTCAACTTTGTGCAAAGCACAAAACATCACTCGCCGAAGTGAAATATTTGCTTCGCAAACGTGAAATATTCGACTTTCGTCGAATGTGAAATATCGGGCGCTGCCCGACGTGAAATGTTTGCTCTGCAAACGATAAGGTATCGGCTTGTCAGCCGATGATAAGATAAAAATATCAATGATTTTTATTCTGCACCATAAAATTGTTTAGCGGGAAAGTCGCGTTTCACGGCTTCCCGCTTTCGTTAACTTTGTGCGCAGCACAAACATCACTGTGAGCAGAGCGAACAACATCACAAGCCAAAGGCGGCATCACTTTTGCGACTTTGTCGCAAAACATCACTTGCTCCGCACCGCTCCACACTCGTCACTCCTAACTCCTCACTGAATAGCCTCGTCTTATTTTGTCGTTTCCGTTCTTTTAAGCAATATCAATACAGGGATAAAGGTTATCACCGGGAGGAGAAAGCCCACAAGCTGATGTTCGGACTGAACAAGCGTGTTATATACCGAGTGGTAGATGGTCGCAACCGCCAGAAGCGCAGTCGTGCCGGTGTAGAATAGCTTGCGGCGGGTATGCACAAAGGTCATTCCGTAACCTACCGCGAGGGTGCAGACACCGTGCATCATCCCGGCGCCGAAGCCGCGGATAAGAGCATTCGCCACAGATACGGAGTTTGCCGCACCGCCGAGGATAAAGGCGTTTTCAAGCACCGCAAAGCCGACGCCGACGAGGATGGAACATTCGAGCAGCGTTCTCTTTTTGGGCTTGAACATAAAGGCGTAGACGAGGATGGGCAATGCCTTGAAAAACTCCTCGAAAAGCGGGGTGAAATTGGATGTGAAATATTTTTTGTCAAACGGCAGCAGTTTGAGAATGATGGCGCTGAACTCACCGCAGAACAGGCACACCACCGTGCCGATAAAAAGGAATGTGAGCAGCGTTCTTGCCTTGTCCTTGCAGACAAACAGCGTCATGATCAGGGGCGCGGCGAAGCTGATAAACAGAATGAAATTCAGATTCCCCATTTCTTTGCCCCCTTTACCGCACAGAGTGAAAGAGCCAGCACCGACACCGACATTGCCACCGAAAGAATACCGCTTACGGTGTCTTCGGCGCCTGCCGAGAAAATCTCATACGCCGCCGTGAGCGCGTAAAATACAAGCGCGGCGATATTGCAGGGTCTTGTTGCCCGCAGGATTTCAAAGGGATCCATCGGCAGAAGAATGTGCTTTAAGTTGAAATATGACGCAGGCAGAGCCGGAAGAAGCTTGACAAGACAGAGCACGGCATAAAACAGGTCTTTGTCTTTCCACGAAAAGAAAGCCGCCGCCGTAAGAACAGCCATAACGGCGGGAGCGATCAGAGCGCCCACCCGGGCTTTTACGGAGCCTTTTCCGTCATCCACGACCCTGTCAAGCGTGCCGAAGTTTGCGGAAAGCAGGAAGAAATTGCAGCCGAAGATACCGAGCATCCCGATGCTTACCGCTTCCGTTACGCCGCACCAGATATTTACCGTATATGAAAGCTGCTGTATCGCGAATCACCCCGCCGCGCAGACGAGGATCTGCAGATACATCGGCTTTTTCCTTTTGAAGAGCTTTGCCGCACCGAACCCGAAAGCGAACGCCGCCATAAGGAACGATGCAAGCCCGAAAATTATATTTTGCATATTTCACTCCGTTTTTATAGTTTTCAGTTTACAGTTTTCAGTTTTCGGTTTTCAGAATCAAAGCGGTAAGCATTCGACTTACTTCGTTAAGTAATGATACCGTATTTTCAATATCACTTTCAGTCAACATATTCAGCTCAACGCAAATAAGCAGCTGTGTTTCTATTTCCATACAAGATCCGTTTGCAATAGACAAAAAATGTGAAAAATCTTTAGGCGTTTTTCTTCCGTGACCTTCTGCAATATTTGACGGAACAGATACCGCCGCACGCCTGAGTTGGTCAGAAAGTCCGTACAGTTCCGTTTTCGGCAGCCTGTCAGTCAATTTATAAACATTGCTTGTCAGCACCATACTTTTCTGCCAAACGGTCAAATCTTTATAACTGCTCCAAGCTATAAAATATCACCTTTTTCTGAAAACCGAATTCTTTTTTGCGAAGTTTTCAGTTTAACATTTTCTGAACTCTGAAAACTGAACTCTGAAAACTGAATTCTGAAAACTGAATTCTGAAAACTGAATTCTGAAAACTGAATTCTGAAAACTGAAAACTACTCACCGTCCGCAAGTGCGGGTTTCTTTTTCTTTGAGCCGAGCAAGTATCCAACGAGACCGGATACGACTGCCGCCGCAATGCCGACGATCACCGTCAGACTGCCGTCGGAAATGGCGGAGCCTTCCGCGGAGAACAAATCCTGTTGGGCGTCTGTATTTGCCGCAGAATAATCAAGGCAGGGATAGCCGGTTGCTTCGTTTTTCTTCCAGCTTAAGAGCCCAAGCTCGGGATGATCGCTGACATACTGATTCAGTGTTGCAAGCATTTCATCGGATTTCATTTGCTCTGTTGTACGGCCAATACAGCCATGACTTGAAAAATCTCCCGGTCTGTTATATATGGGGCAGTCCACGATCGAATTATCATAAAAGACATTTTCACACCAAAAATTGGCAACCGCCTCCCGTAAAAATTGGTTAATAATATTACCGCACATTTTGGTATCGCCCAGGTATTCCCCCGCGCTGATGCAGTTTCTGAACGGATACGACTGATCCTCCACAACTGCGATCAAGCCGCCGGTTTGTGCTTCCTCATAGTTACTTCTTGCTCTTATTGTTCCGGAATTGATACAGTTTATGATGTTGAAACCGCCTGCATATCCGCACAATCCGCCGTTATAAATAGTTGCCAATTCTATAAAGCCTTCATTGGAACAGTTGATAAGAGTGCCTTCTTCAAGCCCTCCGACGATCCCGGCGGGATAATTATCGCCGCGAATCGTTCCGAAATTCCGGCAGCTGTTTATCGTTCCGTCACTTACAACTCCGCAAATCCCGCCTACAATGGAGTTTCCGCTGACATCAATGGCATTTGAACAATTGATGATACTCCCTTTATCAAGATATCCGCAAATGCTGCCTACATGATCGTGTCCTTTGATAACACAATCTCTTGTAAGCTGCTGTAATACAACGTTTTTTATCTGTGCCCCTTTAGCAAAGCCAAACAACCCCACATAGTCCGTAGTTTCTTTATTGACGGACAGCTGAATAATATTCCCACGGCCGTCAAAATTTCCTTTGAACGGATGCTCTTTTGTGCCTATCGGCGTAAATGCCGCCAGATTGATAGAACACCCAAGCGCAAAATACACGCCCTCAAAATCCGATGTGCCCTTGTTGGTTTCCTCTGCCAAATGATTCATCTGGTAGTATTTCGTTATAACATACGGATCTTCTGCCGTGCCGCTTCCGATATGGAGTATAAGCGAACCGTATTTGGTCACCGCACTCGCAGGAACGCTGAACACGGTCAGCATAGTGGCAAGCATAAGCGCCGTTAAAAGCAAACTTGCAAATTTTTTCATAATCTTTTCTCCCTTTATTTTGGTTTTCGGTTTTCAGAATCAAAGCGGTAAGCATTCGACTTACTTCGTTAAGTAATGATACCGTATTTTCAATATCACTTTCAGTCAACATATTCAGCTCAACGCAAATAAGCAGCTGTG
>JAZQQT010000181.1:0-30556 GCA_045629205.1 Eubacteriales bacterium | reverse complement strand
GACATCGCAAAAGATCTCGGCGCGGATTACCTGATTTGCTGCGGCGGCGGAGATATTTTCGGTAAGACTTTTTATCCGATAAGAAGATTTTCCGCTTCACGCCAATCACTTGAGGATTTATTTGAGTATTTAAACAATAACCATTTTCCTTTTGCAGCCGTTCGTTCTCAGTCGAAAGAATTTTGTATCGGACTTTCAGATGACGGAAAGCTTCATCTTCCGTCAGATATACCGGGTTTTGAGGGCTTTACGTTTGATTCTCTCGGCTTGCCGTCGGTTTCGTTGGCAAACGAGATGAACGAAATTTTTAAGGGGCGTGTCAGCGTAACTTCAAACGGGGGCGGCGTTGACCTGACGGCGTATGGTGTCGGAAAAGCCTCGGCAATCGATTATCTTATCAAACGAATACCACTCGACCCGGAAAATGTCATAACAGTCGGCGACAGCAACAACGATGCCGAAATGATTCTGAAATTTAACGGCGTTACAGTTCCGACAGGCAATGATTATATTAAATCCATTGCGCGTGCCGTATATAACGATTTTACCGAACTTTGTGAAGATAATATGTGATTTGGAGAAGCTATGAAATTATTGGTCAGCGATTTTGACGGGACTATTCATTTTTGGCCCGAAGGTATTTACGAAAGAGATCTTGAAGCGATAAGGAAATGGAGAGCGGAAGGTAATCTTTTCGCGATTGCAACCGGACGCGGTTGGGACGAGATAGTCGGATTTTTGCCCAAGTTTGAGCTTGATTATCTGATTTTGAGCGGAGGAGGGGAGATTCTCGGTCGATCGTATTATTCAATAAAACGTTTTTCCGGACCACGCAGCGTTCTCGAAGTAATGTTTGATTATATTAACGAACATAAGTTTCCTAACGCGCATATCAGAGGCGGCGGAAAGGAATATTGGCTTGGACGCGGCGAAGACGGATTGATTCATTTACCCGACGAGGTTCAGGAATTTGAGGGTATAGATTACGAAAATAACGGCTACCCTCCGGAAAAAATGATCGAAGAAATAAATGCTTTGCTCGGAGATCGTATCAATGCGGCTTCAAACGGGGGAGGGTGTGATATTACTGCCGGCGGTGTCAACAAGGCAACTGCGGTTGATTATCTGGTCCGTCATCTTAATATCAGAAGATCCGATGTTATTACCGTAGGCGACGGTTTTAACGATGCCACAATGATAAAGGCGTTTAACGGCGTTACCATAGAATCAGCAGAGGAGTCCATAAAAGCGATTTCCCGCGCTGTTTATAAAAATTTTGTCGACCTTTGCGAAGACAACAAATAATCTGATAAAATCAGGCGCAGCGTCTTAAGATGCTGCGCCTTTGATGTGTCGGATTTTTATTTGTCAGCCGGAAAAATGATTCCGCATTGCCGTCTTATTTCATCGGTAAGTAACAGGACTTTTTCGGATAATTCAAATGTGTTTGTTTCCGATTCTTTTCTGCCGTTCCTTATACAATCGGTAAATTCGTTGATTTCGTAAAACATACTGTCTGATCTTTGGACGGGAGAAATGATTTCACATTCCTTGTTCTTATCTCTGTAGTGTATTTCTATTTTCTCCGGTATTGATATTTTATCGATTATCATCGTGGCATTTTCGCCTGTAATCTGGCAGGGGAGGAAAGAGTCTGATATTTTGCAGTAATCTGCTGTTGCGACAAAACCGTCGTATTTCATAATCGCGGTTCCCACGCCGTCTACTCCGCCGTCTACAATTTGCGATAAGGCCTTTATTTCACTCGGCATCCCGAATAACATAACTATTGGGTATATGCAGTAAACGCCCAGGTCCATTAATGCTCCGTTTGAAAATTCAGCTTTGAAAGTATTTACGTTTTTTCCTTCTTTGTGGGCATCGTATCTTGTGGAATATTTCCCGAAACTGATAAAAGCACTGCGGATTTTTCCCAATTTCGGAATGTTGTCTTTGATTTCTTTCATTGTCGGCATTGTCAACGCTTTATATGCTTCCATCAAAAGAACCTCGTTTTTTTTCGCAGCCTCTTTCATTTGCAGAAAGTCTCTGACGTTTGACGCAATCGGTTTTTCGCAGATGACGTTCTTTTTTGCATTGAGCATCATTATTGATTGCTCCGCATGGCATGAGTTCGGCGAAGCTATATAAACGGCATTGATGTTTTTGTCGGATACCAGATTTTTTAAATCGGAAGTAAATTTGGCAGCCCCGTGTTTTTCGGCAAACGCCTCTGCCTTACCGATATCTCTTGAATATACGCAGTAAAGATTGGTGTCGGGAACGGTTTTTAATGTATTAATAAATTCTTCCGTAATCCATGACGTGCCTATTGTGGCAAAATTAATTGTTTTCATTTCCGACCATTTTTCTGAACTCTGTCTCGTCGATTATTTTTACACCGAGTTCTTTTGCTTTGGTTTCCTTGCTTCCGCTGTTTTCTCCGGCAAGCACATATGATGTCTTTTTTGATACCGATGAAGATGTTTTGCCTCCGAGCTTTTCGATTATTTCGGAAGCTTCTTCTCTTGTGTAATTCGGTAACGTCCCGGTCAGAACAAATGTAAGTCCGGCGAAAAGCTGTGATGTTGTTGTTTTTTGAGCGGTAAAGGTCAATCCAGCCTCACGGAGCCTTTCGACAAGAGCGATATTATCCGGATTTGTAAAAAAATCACGTATATATTGCGCAGTAACAGGGCCTATATCTTCGGTTTCGGTAAGATCATCTTCTTTTGCGGCAATCAATGCGTCCATCGAAAGATATTTGTTTGCCAGTATTTTAGATGCTTTTTTACCGACTTCCCTTATTCCCAGAGAATAAATGACTCTGTCCAGCGGCTGTTTCTTTGATTGTTCTATCGCGTCGAGAATGTTGAACGCGGATTTTTCTCCCCAACCTTCGAGTGTTTCAAGGTCTTCGCGCTTTAATCCGTAAATGTCGGCACATGAAAAAATCAACTTTTCATCCGTCAGCTTTTCGATCTGGGCTTCTCCGAGACCTGCGATATCCATTGCGTCTTTTGAAACGAAATGAATCAGACTTCTTATGATTTTTGAGGAACAGTATTCGTTTGTGCAGCGAATGACCGGGCTGCCGATGTCTTTTTTCGTGGGATGACCGCACGCCGGACACACGGAAGGCATCACGAACGGAATCGTTCCCTCAGGTCTTTTGTCTTTTACTACCGAAACTATTTCAGGAATAATATCTCCGGCTTTTTGAATGATGACCGTATCTCCGATCCTGATGTCTTTTTCCGCAATAAAATCACCGTTATGCAATGTTGCTCTTGCAACTATGCTTCCCGATACTCCCACGGGCGTAACCTCCGCCAGCGGGGCAAGTATCCCTGTTCTTCCGACGTTGATTTTTATATCCCGAACAACGGTTTCTTTTTGCTCGGGCGGATATTTGAATGCTATCGACCATTTCGGGTATTTAACGGTTGTTCCGAGAGCTTTCCTCATACCGTAATCATTGACTTTGATAACGGCTCCGTCTATGTCAAATTCGAGACCTTGACGCTCTTCTTTTATGACGTTTATTTCGTTAATGACTTCAGACATACTGCCGAATTTATTATACTTCGGGCTGACCTTAAACCCGAATTTTTTCAGCATATCAAGAGCTTCCGTGTGTGTCGCCGGCATACCGTCGGAGTTTTCGGCAAGGTTAAAAACGAATATCGAAAGTTTTCTGCCTGCGGTGATTTTGGGATCAAGTTGCCTGAGAGAGCCTGCGGCTGCATTTCTCGGATTAGCAAAAAGCGACAGTCCGTCTGATTCTCTTGATGCGTTCAATTCCGCAAAAGAAGATTTCGGCATATATACTTCGCCTCTTACCGTCAGCAGCTCCGGCGCATTTTCGATTTTCAGAGGAATATCCCGTATTGTAAGCAGATTGTGAGTTACATCCTCTCCGACTGTTCCGTCGCCTCTCGTTGCTCCGCGAACGAATATTCCGTTTTTGTATTCAAGTGAGACAGATAATCCGTCGATTTTATATTCTACCACATATTCAGGATTGTTTACGGCTTCACGTGTTCTTGAATCAAAATCGAAGAGTTCTTCTTCGGAAAAGGCGTCAAGAATACTGTCGAGAACATATTTGTGTCTGACCTGTTTGAATTCCGATATCGCTGCCCCTCCGACACGTCTTGTGGGTGAATCCGGCAGAGCAAATTGAGGATATTCTTTTTCAAGAGCAATGAGCTCCCTTTGAAGCATATCGTAATCGAAGTCGCTGATTTCCGGAGCGTCGTCAAGATAGTATTTGTCGGAATAAAATTTCAGATCTGCAGTGAGTTTTTTAATTTTGCTTTGTATTTCTTCAAACATGTTAACACCGTCCTGTATTGAATATTATACTTTTATTCATATGGAAAATCAAGAGACCATAACGTTTTTTTTAGAACGAATTTGAATATTAGTCATAAAAAAGCAAGTATTGATATTGACATGATTTTTTTTATATTATATAATAAAATAAATATATATGGGTATACAGTTGCTCATGCGCGAAAGGATTATTTCTTATGGCTATCACAGAATTTCTCGAAAGAAACGCTCGCATCTATCCGGATGACATTGCTCTTGTCGAAATCAACCCGGAACTTCATTCTTCACTTCCTTCAACGTGGAGAGAATATCATTTAATAGAATCTGCTCCGGGCGGACGATACCGCAGAGAAATGACCTGGCGTGAGTTTGATATAAAAGCAAACAGGTTCGCAAACCTCCTTCTTACACGCGGAGTAAAAAAAGGCGATAAGGTTGCCATTCTTTTAATGAATTGTCTCGAATGGCTTCCTATTTACTTCGGTATCCTCAAATGCGGAGCTCTTGCCGTTCCGATGAATTACAGGTATACCGCCGACGAAATCGAATATTGCGCAAAACTTTCAGACGCTTCGATATTGGTTTTCGGACCTGAATTCGTCGGCCGTGTCGAACAGATTGTCGAAAAACTCTCGGATGTTAATCATATGTTTTATGTCGGTCAGGACGTTCCTTCTTTTGCCGACAGTTACGATAAACTCGCTACATACTGCTCTTCAATCGCTCCTGCGGTCGAACTCGGAGACGACGATTATGCCGCTATTTATTTTTCATCCGGCACAACGGGTTTTCCTAAGGCTATACTTCATCGTCACAGTGCTCTTGTTGCTTCCTGTAAAACAGAGCAAAATCATCACGGACAGAAAAAAGACGACGTTTTTCTCTGTATTCCTCCGCTTTATCATACAGGCGCGAAAATGCATTGGTTCGGCAGCCTTATTTCCGGATCAAGAGCGGTTCTTCTTCGCGGCGTAAAACCGGAATGGATTCTTCGTGCCGTTTCCGAGGAGAATGTTTCGATCGTATGGCTTCTTGTTCCTTGGGTTCAGGATATTCTCGACAGTATCGAACGAGGAGAAGTGTCTCTTGAAGATTATAATCTTGCTCAATGGCGTCTTCTGCATATCGGAGCACAACCGGTTCCTCCGAGTCTTATCCGCAGATGGAAGTCTGTTTTCCCTAATCATGATTACGATACCAATTACGGGCTTTCCGAAAGTCTCGGACCGGGTTGCGTTCATCTCGGAGTGGAAAATATAAATAAAGTCGGAGCAATCGGAATTGCGGGTTATTTATGGGAAACAAAAGTCGTCGGTGAAGACGGACAGCCCGTAAAGGGTGATGAAGTCGGCGAACTTGCCGTCAAAGGTCCCGGCGTTATGATTTGTTATTATAAAAATCCCAAAGCCACCCACGAAATTCTCAAAGACGGATGGCTTTATACCGGCGATATGGCGCGAGTTGACGAAGATGGATTTATTTATCTCGTTGACCGCAAAAAAGACGTGATCATTACCGGAGGCGAAAATATTTATCCGGTTCAGATAGAAGATTATCTCCGCGCATATCCGAAAATAAAAGATGTGGCAGTTATCGGATTGCCCGATGACAGACTCGGCGAAATCGCCGCTGCGATTATTTCCGTTAAAGAAGGAGAGATTTGTTCCGAAGAAGAGGTAAACGAATTCTGCAACGGTATGCCGAGATACAAGAGACCGCGTAAAATTATTTTTGCTGATGTCCCGCGTAATCCTACCGGAAAAATAGAAAAACCGTTACTCCGCAAAATCTATTGCGGCGGCAGACTGGTTGAAGAACAAACCACAAAATAAATCACGGAGGCACAGATGAACGAATCGCAAAAAGATAAAACGGTTGCATTGATTTTTAAACTCACATTTTTTTATTTTCTCAGAGTCATACTCGTTTGCGCATTATCTTTTATGGCAATTCCCCTCGGGAGTTTTTCACCTAAAATAGTGTGGCCGATTCTCGCCGTGTTTTATCTTTTGATTATGCTCTATTTCTTTTCGTTTACTTCTCACAGTGAAGGGCTTACGGACAGAAACAGAATAGAAACCGGTATAATCAAAAATATTCCGTTTAAGGGATATATTTCAGCCGGCGTTCTTGCATTGATAATGATAGTAATCGGTATAGTTCCGTTTTTATACGGTTACGATTCTTCTTTTGTCGTTTGTCGCATTTTTCTTATTTTATATTATCTGCTTTCCATGTCAACGGCATTTGCCGCGCAGGTTTTTGTCGGAGTTGACGTTTCCGATATCAATGCGGAAATGAATATGGAAAATCTGATAATTCGATTTGCGGTCTTTGCCGTGATTCTGATTATCTGCACTGTGGTGTCCGGAATTTCATATAAATTCGGTCTTGACAACAAACATCCTTTTAAGCCGCTTACCGATACGGTATCCGGCTGGTTCAAACAGTAAAAACACACACACATTACTTATTTTCTCAGAGGTGTCCTATGAAAAAAATCAATTGGGGACTTATTGGCTACGGAGGCATGGGCGGTTGGCATTACGAACACGCTCTTACAAGCGACGTAATTAATCCAATAGGTATTTACGATATCAAAGAAGAACGCTGTGCTCTTGCGGAAAGCCGTGGGATAAAGGCTTACAGAACGCTTGAAGCTATTCTGTCAGATAAAACGATTCAGCTTATCACAGTCGCAATTCCGAATGATTATCACGAAGAAGTTGTTATTGCCTGCCTTAACGCAGGTAAAAATGTGATTTGCGAAAAACCCGTCACATTGTCTACTCCGTCTCTTCAGAGAATGATAGATGCGGCAAATCGCAACAATGTTCTTTTTTCCGTTCATCAGAACAGACGTTGGGATGTAGATTACCTTGCGATCCAGCATCTGTTTGATACAAATGAGCTTGGTGAAATATTTGATGTTCAGTCCCGTGTTCATGGTTCAAGAGGTATTCCGAGTGACTGGCGCGGCACCGTCGAACACGGCGGCGGTATGCTTTACGATTGGGGTATTCATCTTATCGATCAGGAACTCAGATTATACAGAGATAAAAAAATCGTTTCTGTTTACTGTGAATTTGATAATATTACAAATAAAGAAGTAGACGACGGCTATCGTCTTACACTGTTTTTCGAAAACGGCGCAAGAGCATATTCCGAAGTCGGCACATACAATTTTATCGATCTTCCACGATTCTATGTAAGAGCCGAGAAGGGAACAGCCGTAATTAAAGACTGGCGTGAAAACTGTCGTGTCGTTAAATGCAAGGCATGGCATGAAAATGATGTTCTGCCTGTTAAAACAGCTGCAGGACTTACAAAAACAATGGCTCCGCGTGATGAAATAACCGTTGATACCTACGAACTCGATCGTCCTGTTTCCGATGTCCACGATTATTACAGAAATTTCTGCGATGCAATAAACGGAAAATCTGAGCTTACTGTTACTCATCAGCAGCTCATGCGTGTCCTTAAAGTCGTTGAGGCCGGATTTGAATCAGGCAGGCTTCATCAGGTCATTCCTTTTGAGGATATTATATAAAAAAACTGTTTCTCAAGACGTTTCGTTTTGAGAAACTTCTTTTGAGAATACAATAAAGGGTATAATAATGGATACTGTTACAGGAATATTTCTTTTGCTCGGCGGTATAGGTCTTTTTCTTTTCGGAATAAACTATATGTCTGCCGGACTTGAAAAAGCAGCAGGCAAAAAGCTGAAATCAATACTTGAAAAAATGACAAAGAACGGATTTCTTTCCGTTCTTGTAGGTATTCTCGTTACCGTGCTCATTCAGAGTTCGGGAGCTACCAGCGTTATGGTCGTCAGCTTTGTAGAAGCCGGGCTTATGGAGCTTTCAAGAGCTCTTTACGTAATGTTAGGCGCAAATATCGGAACTACCATAACTGCCCAGATTATCGCGTTTAAAATTGAGACCATAGCTCCTGTTATTTTGTTTGTAGGCGTTGTTTTGTATTTGTTTATAAAAAACAGGACCTGCAAAAAGATCGGTTCGGTAGTGCTTGGCTTCGGGCTCTTGTTTGTCGGTATATATCTTATGGGAACTGCTGTCAACTCTCTTGAAATAGGCAGCATTATCGCGAAATTTTTAAGTAATTTCAATAATCCGTTTTTAGGTCTTTTATTCGGCATAGTTATTACGTCTGTTATCCAGTCCTCATCCGCCTCGATCGGTATTCTGCAGGTCCTTGTTATGCAGATGACAGGCTCGGATATTACGCTTTCTTCTCTTGTGTTTATTATTATGGGTATGAATATCGGTGCTATTGCGCCTGTAGTTATACTGTCGTTCAGCGGGGATCGTAAAAGTAAGCAATGCGCGCTCTCCGGAGTTTTTGCAAAGGTTGCGGGAGTAATTGTTTTCTCTGTTATTTTGCTTATTTTCCCGCAGATCACATCGTTTATCGAGGGCATTTCACCTGATAATCTGGCAAGACAAATAGCTAACTTCCATTTGCTGTTTAACGTTATAACAACTGTCTTGATATTCCCGTTTGTCAATCCGATATGCAAATTCGCCGCAAAGATTCTTCCTATATCCCAAACAGATATTTTCTACGCAAAACAGCTTAATTATATTACCCCCGAAGCAACTGTTATTCCCACAATCGGTGTCGAACAGTGCCGCCGTGAGGTTATCCGTATGGCAAAAATCACTTTAAACAGTATAAAGCTTGCCTGTGAGTCTGTCTTTGAAAAAGATATGGAAAAGGCTGAAAAAGTTCTCGAGGCAGAAGAAATAATAAATTATCTCAATCACTCCATTCAGGGTTATCTTGTTCAGATAAACGGACAGAGCCTTGACGAAAAGGATTCCGAGTCCGTAAGTATGATGCTTCATGTTACGTCGGATATAGAGCGTGTAGGCGACCATGCAGAGAACATTGCTGAGTATGCTGTTAATATTGTAAATGATAACGTGGCTTTCAATGATGAGGCTATTGAACAGCTTCAAAACATGGCAGAGCATAGTATAAAATGTTTCGAACAGTCGATAGAAGTATACGAAAAAGAACAGTTTGACCGCCTTGATGAAATATCCGATCTTGAAGAACAGGTTGATGATTTGCAGGATAAATATTCCGAAAGCCATATCATCCGCCTTAAAAACGGAATGTGCCATCCTGTCGCCGGTGTTATATTTACCGATATGGTTACTGACCTTGAAAGATGTTCCGATCATGCCATCAATATTGCATTTGCGATTAAAGGCGAAAATAATACCGTTACAATCAAAAAAGCATATATTGTCACAAGAGGCAACTCCGATTGATTTATTATCGGTAATAATCAGAATTTTTGATATTTTGATATAGCAAATCAAATGACAGTCAGATTTTTGAATCCGGTGCAATCTTTTATTGTTGCACTGTTTTTGTAAATGAAAGCGCGGCGGCAGTCTTTTAACAGACTGCCGCCGATGTATTCTTTATTCAGTTAGCGGATTTATTTATTTTTTAATAATAGGGTAAGCAACCGTATGAATTACATTTTTATCTGATACATAGGGTATTATGTTTTACTCTTTTATTCTGTTCCATACCGGTCCGATCAAAACATTTCTGAAATTATAAGCGTTATTATGTTTATTCTGAAATACACATTGTTTCTTGCAGTAATGTTATCGTGTCTTTATAGCTGTCATCTCTTGTGTCACATCCGAGTATTACTGTAATATACAGTCTTCCGTTTGTTTTTTCCGCCGCTATCAGACAGTAGCCGGCATCCGGTGTGCTTCCTGTCTTGACGCCGATTGCGTTTTCTCTGTAGTATGCGCTTTTTGGATCAAGCAGCTTATTTGAATCTGTCCATGTGACATCTTCGCCTGATACAAATACCACTCTTTTTTTATGGTGTGAAACAATATCGCTTAACAGATCATTTTCAAGCAGCTTTGTCGCAAATAAAGCAAGGTTATTTGCTGTGCTGTAATGGTCATCTTCGTCCCATCCGTCAGGATTGACGAAATGCGAGTCGTAAGCTCCTATTTCTTCACAATATCCGTTCATTAAATCGTTAAAATAATTTAATGCGTCCGATATAGTCATTTCCGGGTCGTTTGCGGCTTTTTTTGCCACATTGACAGCGATCGTGTATGCCGCGTCATTGCCTGATGGCATAAGCATTCCGATAAGCAGCTGTTCAAGCGTCAATTTCTGGCCGATTTTTATGTAACAAAGACTTGAGCCTTTCATAACCGAGTATTGCTCGTTTCCTACCGTAAATACATCTTGCGGGTCTGCATATTTTACGGCGACCAAAGCGGTTACCATCTTCGTCAGTGAAGCCGGAGCAACTTGTTCGTCACCGTTTACGGAGAAGAGTGTTTTTCTTGCTTTTACGTCGTAAATGCCGGCGCATTCTGCCGAAATACTCGGATGGAGTGTGTCTGTCGTATACTTATAGTATGGCGGACGTTTTACAACTCCCGTTATTTCTTTTAACCAGTCTCTCGGCGTTTTTTCAACATCTTGCTCGGGAAGTATTTCGGCTTGAAATACGTCGTTGCAGAAGGGATTAATGTATTTTTCGTGAACGCATGAGGAAAAGCTCGGCAGTATCGCCGCTGCAATCAAAACTGTAATCTGTTTTTTCAATTTGTTTATAATCATAAGTTATTTATTGCCTTTCACCTCTTAGACGGAAAAAAGAAGAAAAAAATCCCGTTATATCGTGATCCCGTCTCCCGCACGGGCAAAGAATCTTGATATCTCAAAAATCAATGCTTCGTTTTCGGGTGATTTATTCCAGTTCGGATTACTTTCCGAAAATTCGTCCGCGGATTCGGAAGCGGTATTTACGATATCCATATCGGTAAGCAGATTTGCCACTTTAAATTCCGGTAAACCGTGTTGTCTGTTACCGAAGAAATCACCGGGTCCCCTTTGTTCGAGATCCTTTTTCGCAATTTCAAATCCGTCATTTGAATCGCATAGTGTTTGAAGACGTGCTTTCGTTTCTTCGTTTTGTGTATCCGAAATCAGGAAGCAGTAGGATTTTTCATTGCCGCGTCCAACACGTCCGCGTAGCTGGTGAAGCTGTGAAAGCCCGTATTTTTCGGCATTCAGAATCACCATCGTCGTGGCATTCGGAACGTTGACTCCGACTTCGATAACGGTGGTCGATACGAGAACGCTTGTTTCGTTTTTCGAAAAGGCATTTAGTATTTCGTCTTTTTCCGGGCCCTTCATTTTTCCGTGAACAAAAGCGGTGTTTATATTTTCAAAATATTTGGATTTGATTTCATCGTAAAAAGCAAGCACAGACGTAAGTTCGCTGTCTTCGTTTTCTTCTATCATCGGACAAACAATATAGGCTTGTCTGCCGACAGAGGCTTCTCTCGCTATATATCCGAACATTCTGTCGTCAAAATCTCTCGTTAAAAGAAATGTCGATACTTTTTTTCTGCCCTTCGGCATTTCGTTAATGACCGATAGTGACAAGTCTCCGTAAAGCACAAGCGCAAGAGAACGGGGGATAGGAGTTGCCGACATTACGATAATATGAGGAGCAAATCCGTCTTCATTTGTCTTTGAGAGGCGCATTCTCTGCTCAACTCCGAACCGATGCTGTTCGTCCGTAACCGCAAGTCCGAGATTTTTGTATTTAACATTGTCTTCGGTAAGCGCATGAGTTCCGATAATAAGATTTGTTTCTCCGCTTTTAAGAGACTCGAGGATTTTTTTCTTTTTTGAGGCGGTGACGGATCCTGTCAATAAGTCGGTTTTAATACCGTATGGCTCAAATAATGCCGACATTTCATTGTAATGTTGAACGGCAAGTATTTCCGTAGGTGCCATCACACAGGCCTGATATCCGTTTTTAATTGTTATGTAGCAAAGAGCGGCGGCAACTGCTGTTTTTCCGCTTCCGACATCTCCCTGAACCATTCGTGACATCGGTGTGGATTTACCCATATCGGTCAACGCATCGTTGATGGCTTTCTTTTGTGCCGAAGTTAAATCAAAAGAAAAAAGCGACTCATAATTATCTGCGGACGAGGATTTGATGGCGTATGCTTTTCCGCATACAGTTTTTGTTTTCAACAGTGACAATCCGAGTCTGAACAGAAATATTTCTTCAAATGCGAGTCGTTTTCTTGCTTGCCGTAAGTCCTGTTCATTGAGCGGTTCATGTATCTTTTTATAAGCTTCCGATCTTCCGATCAGATCGTATTTGATACGAATTGTCTCGGGCAGATTTTCGGGCAGCAATTCATCCATTTCATAACTGTCGGACTCAATAACTGATTTCAACGCGGTGTATATCATATTTTGAGTTACGTCCTTGGTAAGTCTGTAAATCGGACGGAAATAGCTATCGGTTCCTTTGAAAATGTGAGGGGAGACCATCTCTTTGTAAAAGCCGAAACCCGAAATCTTACCCGCAATCGTGATTTTGTCTCCCTCTTTCATAGAAGCGGCAAGGTATTTCTGATTAAAAAGTTTTATCTGAATAACATTTTCCGGCGCCGGAGAAAGACCGTCAAGACAGTCCTCATCCGTAACGCCGAAAGTATAAATATATTTTGTTTTTGATATCCTTTTCTCGGAAATTCCCGTAAAGATTTTTCCCTTGACAACGGTGATTGTGTCCGAATCAGTGCGATAAGCAATATCTTTTATTGCGGTGTGCAGAGAAAGATTAAAATAATCTTTCGGGAAATAGTTCAGCAAATCTTGAACGGTGAATATCCCGAGTTTGTTAAACAATTCCGCTTTTTTCGGACCTATTCCTTTTACTTGTGTCAAAGGGCTATTACGCATATTTACGCTTTTCTCCACTTAACTCCGGCAGGCGTGTCCTCGAGAATGATTCCTTTTTCTTTAAGTGAATCTCTGATTTCGTCTGCGCGTTTGAAATTCTTTTCTTTACGCGCTGCCTGTCTTTCGGCAATTAAATTGTCAATCCATGAGGTGTCTTCTTCGTCTTTTTTCTCTTCAAGAAAACCGAGAACGCCGCAAAGTTTTATAAGCAGTTCTTTTTCTTTTACAAGAAATGCTTTTGAACTGTCGGATTTCGAATTCTTGTTTATGTCTCTTACAAGATCGAAAATAACGGAAATGCCGTTGGCTGTATTGAGGTCATCGTCCATGGCAGCCGTGAATTTATCGGTGTATACGCTCATTCCTGATAATATTGCAGTTTCTTCTTCGCTGATATTATCGTTTGTGCTGTTTTTTATCAAAAAGTCGAGATTGTTTTTGCAGTTATAGAGACGTTCAAGGGAAGCTTTTGCCTGTTCAATAACGGACGGATCATAGTTTATCGGCATTCTGTAATGAGCCGAAACGGCAAAATATCTTAACGGCTCATATCCGTAAACAGCCGCAAGATCTCTTACTGTAAAGAAATTATTTTTGGATTTGCTCATTTTTTCATTATTGATGTTTACAAATCCTATATGGAACCAATAGTTTGAGAATGTGCATCCGTTGGCGCATTCGGACTGCGCGATTTCGTTTTCATGATGCGGAAATTTCAGATCGTTTCCGCCGCAGTGGATATCAATTGTATCACCGAGAAAACGTTTTGCCATAACGGAACATTCGATATGCCATCCGGGACGGCCTTTGCCCCAAGGAGATTCCCAATACGGTTCTCCGGGCTTTGTTGCTTTCCATACGGCAAAATCCAATTTATCTTCTTTTGTTTCGTCAACGTCTATTCTTGCTCCGCTTTCCAGGTCGTCTATGGACTGTTTGAAAAGTTTACCGTATTCAGGGAATGAACGGACACGGAAATAAACGCTTCCGTTATTTTCATAAGCATGGCCTTTTTCGATAAGAGTGGAAACCATTTCGATAATTTTATCTATATTTTCCGTAGCCTTCGGATTGACGGTGGCTCTCTTGATATTGAGTCCGTCGGCATCGGTATAGTATTCTGCTATATATCTGTCGGCGAGTTCTTTAACGGTAATTCCCTCGGCATTTGCCTTGTTGATCATTTTGTCGTCTATATCGGTAAAGTTCTGAACGTATTCTACGTTGTATCCTTTAAATTCAAGGTATCTTCTCAGAACGTCGTATACCATAAACGCACGTCCGTTACCTATATGAAAGAAATTATATACTGTAGGACCGCACGCATATATTTTAACATTTTTCCCATCGAGTGGGACGAACTCTTCTTTTTTGTTCGTCATAGAGTTATAAAGAAGCATAATTAATATATCCTTTCGGTTTTTGCCCGTGTTTTATTTAAGATACTGTTTACACTGATTCCAATATGAAATTGCCGAAATTACCGTTATCGCTGCGCATACCCATGAGAGAACAGATGGAATAATTCGTAAAACCGACGAAATGTTTTCATTAATAAGATAAGAAAGAAGCATCGCCGCAAAACTTATTCCCAATGAAACTCCCTGAGTCATGGTTTTTGCTTTTCCCCAGTAATTAGCCGCAACAACAACGCCCTTGCTTGCGGCAGCAAGTCGAAGTCCGGTCACAAAAAACTCTCTTGCAATTATCAGAATTACGGGAATGGCAAGTACCAGATCCAATTCTATAAATGCAATAAAAATACAAATAACCAAAAGCTTATCGGCTATCGGATCGAGAAATTTACCGAGATCGGTTATCGCATCGTATTTTCTTGCGATTTTACCGTCAAACAAATCGGTGATCATCGCAAGTCCGAAAATGATTCCCGATATCAACCATCTTGCCCACGGTTCAATAAGCGCTGAAACGTGATTGTTCAACGCAAAGAGCAGGATAAAAGGTATGAGAGCAATTCTGATAATACAAAGAATGTTAGGGATTTTTTTCATTTGTCTTCCTTTGCCGATCCGTAAAGATCGTAGTTTTCATAACTTTCTATTATGACCCGACAAAAATCGCCCGGTTTAATTTCTTTTTCACTTGTAAAGAAAACATTTCCGTCAACTTCGGGTGCCTGAAACTCTGTTCTGCCTTTGTAAAGACCGTCTTCATTATATCCTTCACAAAGAACCTCGTATATTTTGCCTATATGACTTTCGGCTTTTTTTATTGCAATCTCATATTGCAATGACATTAATCTGTCAAGACGCCTTGCTTTTGTTTTATCGGAAATCTGACCGCAATATTTTGCGGCAGGTGTTCCTTCTTCCGGTGAATAAGTGAAAGCACCCATATTATCAAACTTGATTTTGTCGGCAAATGTGATTAAGTTATCAAAATCTTTTTTCGTTTCACCGGGGAATCCGACGATAAATGTTGTCCTTAATGCAATATCCGGAACCGCTTTTTTCAGTTTGTTAAGCAATTTTCTGTATTCGGTTCCGTTTCCGCGTCTGTTCATTCTTTTTAACAGAGAATTTGATGAATGTTGCAGAGGTAAATCGATATATTTGCATATTTTCGGTTCGGATGCTATCAGTTCAATCAGTTCGTCCGAAATTTCATCCGGATAAAGATAAAGCAATCTGATCCATTTTACCGTTTTTATTGCCGCTATATTTCTGATGATTTCACACAGATGAGGATGTCTTGTCAGATCCTGTGCTATAAGATTGATTTCAACGGCTCCGTCTTTTGCGAGCTCTTTTGCTTCTTTTACAATACTATCGACAGATCTCGGCATAAACGGTCCGCGTATGTAGGGGATTGCACAGTATGAACATCTGTTGGAACATCCTTCGGCAATTTTCAGATAGACCGAATATCCGTCGTCTATCAAAAGTCGCTTTCCTTCCGGATGCGGTGATGTCAGAGGTTCGGAAAGAATGATTCCCGATTCGGTGCTTTCAAGTGCTTTTATTATTCTGTCAAACGCTTTTACTTCCACTATCGCATCTACTTCCGGTATGAGCTCTTTTATTTCATCGCCGTATCTCTGCGCCAGGCAGCCGGTTACGATCAGGCGTTTCAGCTTGCCTTTTTTATATTGGGCAGCCTGAAAAATATTATCAATGGCTTCTTCTTTTGCATCCTGTATGAAAGCGCATGTATTGATTATAACGGCGTCACAGTCTTCGTAAGAGTTGCAGAGAGTATAGCCGTGCTCCGTAAGAATATTGAGCATGATTTCGCAGTCCACTTTGTTTTTAGCGCATCCGAGGGAAATAACCCCTACGTTGTGAATTCCGTTATTCATATATAATCCTGTTCCGGAAAAGATTCCGGATTGTTTTCTTTAAAGGTGTTAAATGCCTCGCTTATTTCCCTATACCCATAACCTTTTCGCATCATATACGCAAACGCTTTTTCTCTTGTATTCTCCGTAAGCGGTTTGCGGTGAAGATAATCGCACAGTATTTTATAAATTTTTGCGGCTGATTCATCTTCGTCGGATTCTTCATAATAAGACGCAACGAGTTCTTTTGCGAGGTCTGTTCCGATGCCTTTTGCTATCAGTTGGGAAACTATTCGTTTTTTTCCGTATTTTTCCGCATATCGTCGGCATAGTATTTCGCCGTATCGTTTATCGTCTATCGCTCCGAGCCGCACGCATCGTATGACGGCTTTTTCGGCTTCGTCATTCGGATATTTTTCGCATAATTTTTTAAGCATCCCCTTTGCTGTATAATCTCGCATTCCGAGAAGCCAGCATGCCTTTTCATATGCGGTTGGGATTCTTTTTTGCGGTTTTTCGTCAGACATTATAAGTCGTCTTCTTCGAATTCTGAAGCATCAATGCTGATGGATTTTTTTTGAGGAACAGGTTTTGCAGCCTGTTTTTCAAGTTTAGCGGCTTTCGATTCTTCTTTTTCTTTTTTCTGCTGAACAAGAGCAACTTCGATATCTTTTACGATACTTTCTCTGAGATCGGTATTTACAGAAAGAATATCCTTAACATTGTCTCTGCCTTGACCGATTCTTTCGTGATTATATGAGAACCATGCCCCGCTCTTTTCTATAATTCCGAGTTTAACGGCAATATCAACGATTTCACTTTCTTTGGAAATGCCTTTTCCGAACATAATATCAAATTCGGCTTCTTTGAAAGGAGGAGCAACTTTGTTTTTTACGACTTTGACTTTTGTATGTGATCCGACGGCTTCTGTTCCGTTTTTCAGCGTTTCGATTCTGCGGACGTCAAGTCTTACCGAAGCATAGAATTTAAGCGCACGTCCGCCGGTAGTGGTTTCGTTCGGCCCATAGCCCATGCCGCCGACTTTTTCTCTCAACTGGTTGATGAAAACAACGATACATGAAGTCTTTGATATTATTCCGGCAAGTTTTCTCAGCGCCTGTGACATCAGTCTTGCCTGCAAACCCACATGAGCGTCTCCCATATCGTCTTCAATTTCCTGGCGTGGAACAAGGGCTGCGACAGAGTCGATAATGATAATATCGATTGCTCCGGAACGGACGAGAGTTTCTGTGATTTCAAGTGCCTGTTCTCCGTCATCCGGTTGTGCTACGAGAAGCTCGTCAATGTTTACTCCGAGGTTTTGAGCGTAATTCGGGTCAAGAGCATGCTCGGCATCAATAAAAGCTGCCGTTCCACCGGATTTTTGGGATTCTGCGAGCATGTGAAGCGCCAGTGTGGTTTTACCTGAACTTTCGGGTCCGAAAATTTCAATTATTCGTCCTTTCGGAATACCGCCGATCCCGAGTGCAAGGTCAAGAGAATATGATCCTGTTGAAATGTGATCTATATTACCGATTTTGCTTCCGCCGAGTGTCATAACGGAACCTTTTCCGAAATCCTTTTCTATCTGATCAATAGCCGCCTGCAGTGCTTTTTGTCTTCCGTCGTTTGTTGCCATCACATAATCCTCCATGATAATTATTAAAATTATTATATTATATATTATAATAAAAGTCAACAGTTTTCGGCATAACGATATAAAAATAGACCGCCGACCAAAATGAAATGGAAGGCGGTCTGAAAGAGGTAAAACAATATTGAGTTATTTGCTTTCGTCACGTAATTGTTTACGCTTGATTTTTCCGGAAATTGTTTTCGGCAATGCATCAACAAATTCTATAACTCGGGGATATTTATATGGCGCAGTAACTTTTTTGACGTGATTCTGCAGCTCTTTTTTAAGTTCTTCGGACGGAGTGTAATTCTTCGTCAGAACAACGGTCGCTTTAACAATCTGACCGCGTTCGGGATCGGGGAGAGCCGTTATAGCTGCTTCAAGCACCGCTGGGTGTTCAAGCAATGCGGATTCGACCTCAAAAGGTCCGATTCTGTATCCGCTTGACTTTATTACGTCATCGCTTCTTCCTATAAACCAGAAATACCCGTCTTCATCAACCCATGCCTTGTCTCCGGTGTGATAATAATCGTCTGAAAAAGCTTCTTTTGTTGCCTCTTCATTTTCCCTGTATGATTTTATAACACCGGCAGGGATTCCGTTTTTAATCGGGATACAAATCTCTCCCTCTTCGCCGACTTGACATTCGGTGCCGTTATCGTCGATCAGTTTTATGTTAAAGTGAGGTGACGGTTTCCCTGTTGAACCGCATTTCGGTGACAGCCACGGGAACGTTGCAATCAAAACGCATGTTTCGGTTTGACCGAAACCTTCGCGTAATTCTATTCCTCCCGTCAGTTTTTTCCACTGCCTGAAAACCTCTGCATTCAGAGGTTCACCGGCTGTGTATGATGCTCTCAGAGAAGAAAGATCGCATCCGGACATATCTTCTTTTATAAGAAAACGGTATATGGTAGGCGGCGCGCAGAAAGTTGTGATTTTGTTTTCCGAAATAACTTTCAGAACGTCGGCAGGGTGGAATTTTGTGTCATAATCGTAAACAAACACCGTTGCTCCGCATATCCACTGACCGTAAAGTTTTCCCCATGCGCATTTCGCCCATCCGGTATCCGCCATGGTAAAATGAATATCGGTATCTTTAAGATTCTGCCAGAATCCGGCAGTCATTATATGTCCGAGGGGATAGGTGAAAGAATGTTCCGCCATCTTCGGGTGTGATGTTGTTCCCGAAGTGAAATATATCAGCATTGTATCTGTGTTGACGGTGCATCTTTCGATCGGAGTTGACGGTGCTTTTTCGATTTCCGCATCAAGGTCGATATAATCTTTTGATACGGCGCCGCATACCGAAGCTCGGGTCACTTCCGGGAATTTTTTGCATGCTTTATCGATGTGTTCCGCAATAACGGAATCGTTTGCCGCAATGATCCATTTGATTTTTCCGGCTTCAATGCGATAATCAAGGTCAGCTTCCGTTAAAAGATGTGTTGATGGTATTGCAATGGCTCCGATTTTATGTAACGCAACAATCAGAAACCAGAAATGATATCTCCGTTTCAGCATCAGCATAACGGTATCGCCTTTTTTTATTCCCGCATTACGGAAATAATTTGCGGCTTTGTCGGAAAGTCTTGATATGTCGCCGAATGTGAATTCGCGTCGTTCACCTTTGTCATTGCACCAGATAAGTGCCCTCTGATTCGGAGCGAGTCGAGCATATTCGTCGATGATATCAAGTCCGAAATTAAAGTTTTCCGGAACGTTAATTTTAAAGCGGTTGCAGAAATCTTCGTAAGAAGAATAGTCTGTATTCGTGTATCTTTCAAGTAAATTCAAAACAAAAGTCTCCTATATGGTTATAACCAGAATTTTTGCGGGTTTACCGTCAAGGGCCTTCATACCGTGGTAATATACGGAGTTGAAATACAGAGAATCGCCTTCTTCGACAACGATTTCTTTATCATCAATCTTGAAAGTGTATGAACCTTCCAAACAGTAATGGAATTCCTGACCGGAATGTGAGTTTACGGGAATTTCCGTGCTGTCATTCGGCTCAACCGTTACCATAAGCGGTTGGACTTTTCTGTCTGCAAAATTAAAAGCAAGGTTTTCGTATTTATACGCTTCCGAACGCTCGACCGCAACGCCCCTGTTCTTTTTGACCAGAGAATAAGTTTTCAGTTTTGCAACCTCTCCGGTGAGGAGTTCGGTATAGCTTATTTTGAGAATGGAACATGCTTCGAGCAGAGCGCTTACGGGAATATTTACCCTGTCTTCTTCCAGATCTCTGTATTCGTTTTCCGTCATATTCATGGCTTTGGCCATATCGTATACGGAGACGTCAGACAATAAACGTATTCCTTTAAGTCGTTCGGCTATTTCGGAATTCTTTATTGCCATACTATTCACCCTCTTTCATTGAAAATTTAAGTTAATCGCAGTATGCGTAACCTATTTCAAGCGCCTTGATGTTTTTATCAACCATGTCGGCTTTTTTTGCGGGAACGGCTTTTCTGATAGCTGCAATAACCTCGTCTTTTGTCGCAACACCGGTTTTTTTGATGAAAAGGCCCAGTGCGATTATATTCGCAAGTCCTTTAAGACCGTTTTCATTCGCAAGCGCAGTGGCGGGAATCGGACAAAGCGTGATGTCTGTTCTGTTTGTGGTTGTGTTTATAAGGAAATTGTCGTAGATAACGACTCCTCCGGGAACTACCGTATCAATAAACTTAAGAAAAGACGGAGTGTTAAGAACGTAAAGCTGGTCCGGTTCTGTAACAAGGGGAGATGCAATCGGCTGTTCGTTTATACAAACGGAACAGTTTGAGGTTCCTCCGCGCATTTCGGGACCGTAAGAGGGAAGGAGCGAAACTTCTTTTCCCTGAATCATTCCGGTATAAGCCATGATTTTGGCGGTAAACTGAATACCCTGACCGCCGAATCCGGCAAAAAGCATATTATATGACATATCTTATTCCCCCTTTGCCTTATCTTTGTAATTGCCCAAGGGATAATACGGGATCATATTTTCTTTGAGCCACTTAAAAGCATCCTGCGGGGTCAGTCCCCAGTTGGTGGGGCAAGTGCTCAGAACTTCTACGATGGAAAATCCTTTTTTGTCGATTTGATTCTGAAATGCCTTTTTTATACATGCTTTAGCGTTCATTATGTTTTTAGTGTCGTGAACGCTGACTCTTTCCGCATAGCAAACTCCGTCAAGAGTGGAGAGCATCTCGCAGACACGAACCGGATAACCGGCATAATTTACGTCACGTCCGTAAGGCGTTGTCTGTGTGACCTGTCCGGGCAATGTGGTCGGAGCCATCTGACCGCCGGTCATACCGTAAATCGCATTGTTGATAAATATTACCGTTATGTTTTCTCCTCTGGTAGCAGAGTGAACGGTTTCCGCTGTTCCTATTGCGGCAAGGTCTCCGTCGCCCTGATATGTGAAAATAACATTATCGGGAAGAGCTCTTTTAAGTCCTGTTGCAACTGCAGGAGCTCTGCCGTGAGGAGCTTCAACCATATCGCATGAGAAATAGTCGTAAGCCATAACCGAACAGCCTACCGGAGCAACTCCGACAGCTTTTCCGAGAACGTCGAGTTCTTCAAGTGATTCGGCAACGAGACGGTGAATAATACCGTGTGTACAGCCGGGGCAATAATGGAGAGGAACGTCCGTAAGTCCGGATGTTTTTTTGAAAATATATGACATCGTTATATCTCCTTTGCCGTTTTTACGATTGCGTCGTAGACTTCTTTGGGAGTGGGAATGATTCCGCCGACTCTGTTGACGAGTTCAACAGGCTTTTTACATTCAACAGCAAGACGGACATCGTTCATCATCTGTCCCATATTCATTTCGACGGAAATTATTTTTTTGACCTTTTCGTCGTCCTTGATTTTTTCAAATGCTTTTACGGGGAAGGGGTAAAGTGTCTTCGGACGGATAAGTCCGACTTTTATTCCTTCTCCGCGGGCCTTTTCGATACCGCTCTTTGCAACACGGGAAGCAACACCGAATGCCGTAATGATGATTTCGGCATCGTCTGTGAGGAATTCTTCCCAATCCTGTTCGTTTGCACAAAGCTGTTCATATCTCTTGAATCTTTCGAAATTTGTTCTTTCGAGATCTTCGGGTTTAAGATAAAGAGAATTAACAATATTGTGCGGCCTCTTATTCTGATGTCCGTTGGTTGCCCACGGTTTCGCGATCGGAACGTATTCTTTTTCTTCGGGAAATTCAACCGGTTCCATCATCTGTCCGAGAGTTCCGTCTGCCAGGATCATCGCCGGCATTCTGTATTTTTCGGCAAGATCAAATGCTCTGCCTACAAATCCGACCATTTCCGTAACGGTGGCAGGAGCAAGAACGATAAGATGAAGGTCTCCGTGTCCGGGAGCTTTGGTTGCCTGATTGTAGTCAGACTGTGAGGGCTGAATGCCTCCGAGACCGGGGCCGCCTCTCTGAACGTTAAGGATCAGACAGGGTAAGTCGCTGCCTGCGATATAAGAAATGCCTTCGCTCTTAAGAGATATTCCGGGGGAAGATGACGACGTCATTGCTCTGACACCTGCGGAAGCAGCTCCGAGAACCATATTTATGGCGGCTATTTCACTTTCTGCCTGAAGGAAAGTTCCTCCGATTTTAGGCATTTTCTTTGACATATAGGCGGATATTTCGGTCTGGGGAGTAATAGGATATCCGAAGAAATGACGGCAGCCGGCTCTTATAGCGGCTTCGGCGATTGCTTCGTTTCCTTTCATCAATACCTTTTCCATGTTTTATTCCTCTTTAATCAATCTTTTCGATGGTGATTGCGCAGTCGGGACAGGTTCTTGCGCAGAAAGCGCAGCCTATACATTGACTTGCGTCTGTCATGCTGGCGGGAGCATATCCTTTTTCGTTAAGGTTGTCCGCGTCAAGTTTTAGCAGTTTCCTGGGGCAGACGTCCACGCAGAGTCCGCATCCCTTGCAAACCGTTGTGTTTACCGTGAATTTAATCATTTTCAGCCCTCCGAGCCATATTATAATTTTTAATACTAAATCTTAATTGTGTCAGAAAAATTAGATATCGTTGAAATCTAATCAACACTTTAATATTGTATTGCGTTAAAGTCAGAACGGCATAACCGTAAAAATCTCTATATTTACAAATCCTTCAGCGTCTAAACGTTTATCTGCTGTAGAACAGATAAGCGGGATGCCGGTTTCATTCTCAAGATCGGTCGCTGTCAGGAGACCTTTGTCGAGAGTGTCTTTATCCGTTTCGTTTCCGAGATTGGAGTTATTGATGATCCCCGTTATTTTCAATTTCGATGATTCTTCGATTGCCGTAAGATACTCTTTCATATCGGCCGATGTTTCCGTCAGCGGTCTGAATTTATTAATCATATACAGGCAGCTGTAACCGTCTGCTTTGATTTTATCGGCGAATCTGCCCAATGCTATTGCGCCTGCATCATCTCCGCCGATATCCCATATTACCGTTGCGTTTGATGAAAAAACGGAGTAGATTTCCGCCGGAAGAGAGGGCGCGTCAATGTTTGTATTCGCAAAATTTGTTGTCAGTATCTTTACTCCGGCTTTTTCGAGTATATCCTTGTTGTCGGCAGACCTGAAATACGGATTGACTATATCCAGATCAACCAGAACGGTTTTGTTTTCTTTTGCCGAGGCAAGCGCTATGTTGACTGCAATATTCGATTTTCCGGTTCCGTAATGACCTGTTATCAGAATGTGCTTTTTGCCGAAAATATCAGAACGGTTTTTAAGCAGATTTTCGGTCGTCATTTTTCCTCCGCTATATTCCGAGGCATTTCAGAACAAATGCTTCCATTCCGTCTTTGTCAACGACGGAATTGTGTCTGGTTTGCTTGCTTTTCAATTCGGATAACTGTATCGGAATCTCGCATTTCGTTTTTTCGGCGAGCGATTGCATTATTTCAAACTCATCAGCCTCGTATTTCTCAAAGATGCTTTCGTAAACACTTGCCGAAAACTTAAATGGACTTGCGGTTGACAATACAACGGATTTTGAATCGTCTGAGGTGTTTGCCTTGTATTCGTCGGCAACTTTCAGAGCGACTCCTGTATGGGTGTCGGCAAGATATCCGTAATCACGGAAATATCTTTCAATAGTGGCTTTTGTTTCGCTGTCGCTTGCCCATCCTGCGGAGAGAATATCTTCAATACTGTTCTGCAGCGCTTCCGTTACGGTGTAACTGCCTTTTTTGTTTACGTCGTTCATCAAGGATGCTACGGTGTCGTTATTACATTCCGAAACATAGTATAAAAATCTTTCAAGATTACTTGACAGAAGAATATCCATCGAGGGGGATATCGTTTTTTCAAAAAATCTGTTTTTATTGTATGTTCCCGAGGTGATAAAATCGAAAAGGACATTGTTGCAGTTCGAAGCGCATATCAGTCTGTTTATCGGGAGTCCGAGAATTTTTGCATAATATCCTGCGAGAATATCCCCGAAGTTTCCGGTCGGAACCGTAAAATTGATTTTGTCTCCTATTGTTATTTCACCGTTGTCAACCAGTTGCTTGTATGCGTAAAAATAATAAACCACCTGAGGTGAAAGCCTTCCGATATTAATTGAATTTGCGGAAGAAAACTCCATGTTATGTTCGGCAAGAATGTCTGTTACGCGTTTATCGGAAAAGATCTTTTTGACTCCGGTCTGGGCATCGTCAAAGTTTCCGTCGATACCGCAGACAAAGACGTTGCTGCCTTCTTGTGTGACCATCTGTGCTTTCTGAACCTTGCTGACGCCGTTGTGAGGATAGAAAACTATGATTTTCGTTCCTTCAACGTTTTTAAATCCTTCAAGAGCGGCTTTTCCTGTATCTCCGGAAGTTGCTGTGAGAATCACCGTCTCGGATTTGTTCCCGTTCAGCTTTTTTCCTTTTGTCAGAAGGTGTGGCAGTATCTGCAGCGCCATATCTTTAAAAGCCGATGTCGGTCCGTGAAATAATTCGAGAATGAAATTATCTCCGACTTTTTTCAGCGGAACGATTTTTTTGTCGTCAAATTTATCCGAGTATGCAGCTTTGACGGCTTTGTCTATTTCTTCCGAAGGATAATCCGGCAGAAAAATACTCAGAATTTCCGCTGCCATTCCGTAATAATCTTTTTTCAGTATTTTATGCAGGTCGGGCTTCTTTTCTCCGAGATTCCGCATTACATAAAGTCCGCCGTCGGATGCAAGCCCTTTTACAAGAGCTTCCGATGGGGCTACCGTTATGTTTCGGTTTCTGGTGCTTTCGTAGAGATTCATAATGACTCCGTTATTTCTGTCCGTAATATGCGTTTTTGCCGTGTTTTCTCAGATAATGTTTATTCAAAAGATATTTCGGCGCGGTTTTTACCTGGGAATTGATTGTCTCTGTCTTATAAGCCATTTCGGCTACCGCTTCGATAACTACGGCATTATGGACCGCATTGTTTGCGTCTTTGCCCCATGCGAAAACGCCGTGCGATTTTACAAGAGCACCGGGCATGGACAGCGGTTCTGTATCTCCGAGGCGTTCAACGATGACAAGACCGGTGTTTTTTTCGTATTCTCCGTTCACTTCGTCTTCCGTAAGCTCTCTTGTGCAGGGTATTTCACCGTAAAAATAGTCGGCGTGAGTGGTTCCGTAATACGGAATCCCGCGTCCGGCCTGTGCCCATGCGGTTGCATTTATGCTGTGTGTATGGACAACGCCTCCGATTTCAGGATAAGCTTTATAAAGTTCAAGATGAGTAGGCAGGTCGGTAGATGGTCTGAGATTGCCTTCAACAACGTTTCCGTCAAGGTCGGTTACGACCATCTGCTCCGGTTTCATGACCGAGTAGTCAACTCCGGACGGCTTTATGACAACAAGTTTCGTTTCTTTGTCTATGGCACTTACGTTGCCCCATGTGAATATTACCACTTTGTGTTCAACAAGCGCAAGATTTGCCTTGCATACTTCTTCTTTCAGTTTTTCCAGCATGATCATTCTCCTTTTATTCCGCGAACGTCTTTCCATACGTCGCCGAGTGATGCTTCTATTTTTCTGTATATGTTATATTTTTTACGGTAAATCTCTGTCATTTCCGGATTCGGTTCAATAATTGCCCCGCGTTTAACGCATTTTTTTGCGGCATCCTTTGCATTCTTGAATATTCCGCATGCGATACCGGCAGACATTGCCGCGCCTTTTGCTCCCAATTCGGTATTTTCGGTAGTAAGAAGCTTGACTCCTATTACGTCGGCAAACATCTGTGACCAGAAAGGCGAATTGCAAACTCCGCCTGCCAATAATATATATTCCGAAGGATTCGGCTTGCTTGCAAGTAATTTTTCAAGATGTGTATATGTGGAAAATGCGATTCCTTCATAAACGGCGCGGAGAATATTCGCTTCGGTATGGCTGCTGTCAAGTCCGATGAGGCATGATTTCGCATAGGGATTCAGGTTGGACGCAAAAAGGAACGGAAGGAAATAAACCCCGTTCTCTTCCGTATTTACGCTTTCCGCCATCTCGTCAAGTTCGACGTATGAATGATCCTTGATTATACTTCTTATCCATTCGAGATTACCTGCCGATGCCGCGCTGCTTTCCTCCGCAAGATACAGGCCGTCAAGGCAGTAAAGCGAGTTCATCGAAACATTTTCTTTGATGGGCTTTTTTGTAATGTATTCGTTGATTGTCCATGTTCCTGCTATGGTGCATATATCGCCCTCGTTAACGGCGCCTGCGGCAAGAGCGCATGCGTCTATATCAAACATACCGCCGGATACCGGCGTTCCGGGTCTTAGATTGGTAAGCTTTGCCGCATCTTCGGTAATATATCCTCTTGTTTCACAGGATCCCACCATCGGAAGCAGCGACCCGAATACTTCCGGAATCCCGAATAAATTCAATAATTCGATATCGTAATCATTTGTTGTCATATTTACGAGATTTGTTCCGGACATGTCCGATTTTTCGGCTTTCTTTTCTCCCGTAAGCCCGTAAGCGATAATATCTTTTACCGACATAACGCTTCCGATTTTATCGTAAGTTTCTCTCTCGTTGTCTTTCATCCAACGAAGAATACAAACAGGCTGGCAGGCAAGAACGTTCTGAAACGTTAATTCTCTCGCTTTTGCCGATATTCCGCTTTCTTTGAATGACAATTCATATTCGAGCGCTCTGCTGTCTGTGGATCCTATTCCGTTTCCGAGCGGTTTACCGGTTTTATCTAATAAATAAAGACCTTTTCCGTGTCCCGAAAGACCTACGGCAGCTATTTCACCGTCGAATTCGCTTGTAATTTGTCTGATGATGGAATAGTTTGCGTTCAGTATATCATCGATTTTACGTTCCGTTTTTCCGTCTTTGTTTACACAGAGGGGAATCTGAATGGATTTTTTGATTATCTGTTTTCCGTTTGTGTCGAAGATTGCGGCTTTGCAGACCGTGCCTCCGTTGTCAAGTCCGAGAAGATATTTCATAGAGCAATTATCCTTTCTGCTTTTTCAAGACAATCTTCCGCAAATTTGCGGTTTGATGAGAGGAAATCAACAGGATCGGATTTTCCGTCATACCATATTTCACAGTTGAATATTCCTACTTTTTGCCGCAGTAATTCGGCAAAACAGTTTACGAAATCAACGCGTCCTTCGCCGAGGCGAAGATTTCTGTAAATGCCTTCTTTTGTGTCTTTAACATGTATTGCAAGAATATTTCCTTCGGCTGATTTCAGGTCATTTATATAATCGTCGGTTCCGTTTCTGATATTTCCGAGATCGGGATAAACTTTCAGATATGGGGAATTGATTAATTTTACAAAACGCATGGACTTTTCCGCTGTATTCATAAACGGTGTTTCCATGGTTTCGAATCCTAGAAGAACGCCTGCCTGCGCTGCATATTCGGCGGCAAAACGCAAACCTTCGATAAACATTTCTTCCGTATCCGGTCCGCTTTCTTCGTAATAAACGTCGTATCCCGCAAGTTGAATTATTCTCAGACCCGCATCATATGAAAAGTCTATTGCGCCTTTTATTATATCGAAACTTTTTTCTCTTGTTTTTTTATCTCTGCTTCCGAACGGATATTTGCGTTGTCCCGAAAGGCACATTGTTTTGACCGGTATTTCAGCCGCCCTTATTTCGGAAATAATCGCTTTTCCGGTTGCTTTATTCAAAACTCTTTCTAATTTTGCGTCGGTTTCGTCAACGCTGATTTCCACACCGTTGAATCCCGCTTTTACGGCTGTTCTGAGTTTTTCTCCGAATGTCAATGATTCGGGCATGCTTTTTTCGTATACGGAAAGATAGTGCGTTTGCATAGACGGACTTCCTTTATAAATATTTATTAAAAATAATTATATCATATACCGTTGCTTTTTTCAATATTAAATTACACTTGACATAAAGTTTTTTTTATTGTATAATTTAAAAGAAGTAAAGAAATGAGGTTTGACCATGAACGAAAAACTTAAAATAGGTGTTTTCGGCGCCGGCAGAGGCAAAGATATGGTAACTGTTCTCGCCAAGCATCCGGATGCCGAACTTGTCGCGGTATGCGATTCTTTCAAACCGGGCCTTGATGACGTCGAAAGAATAGCAAAAGAACATAATACAACGGTTGCGGTATATACCGATTTCGAGGAATTCATCAAACATGATATGGATGCCGTGGTCCTTGCAAACTATGCTCATCAGCATGCTCCGTATGCGATCCGTCTTCTCAAGGCGGGGAAGCACGTTCTAAGTGAAGTCGTTCCGTGTCAGACAATGGCTCAGGCCGTTGCTCTCATAGAAGCAGTCGAGGAAAGCGGTAAGGTTTATGCTTTTGCGGAAAATTACTGCTATATGTGGCATACCTTCGAAATGCGCAGGCGTTACGAAGCGGGTGATATCGGCGACGTTATGTATGCCGAAGGCGAATACGTTCACGATTGTTCCGTAATGGCACCGGGGCTTACCAGAGGCGAACGCGATCATTGGCGAAACAGTCATCATGCTTGTTTCTACTGCACCCACTCTTTCGGTCCCATTATGTCAATAACGGGGCACAGACCTGTAAAGGTTACAGGCTTTATAACTCAGCATAACGACGAAACTGTTCAGACCGGCAAAAAAGGCGGTATTGTAGGCGCAGTCGAAATGGTCACCCTTGATAACGGAGCGATAGTCCGCAGTCTGCATGGTGAGCTTAAACGTCAGCCCGTATCTGTCAACTACAGAATTATCGGCAAACACGGTTCCATAGAATCACAGCCTTTTAAGCCGACTTATGCTCCCGAAGATGCAAAAGATGAGGTTTATCTGTTCCATGAAGGCGAGCGTCTTGATCAGTGGTATCCCGAAACCTACGCTCCCGATGTTTCCATTTTCTCCGATAAATATTTCACGATTCCCGGTGGTCACGGCGGCAGCGATTTTTATCCCACGCATTTCTTTATCCAAAAAATTCTCGGCCGTCCCGACGGAATCAAGTATTCAATAGATGTTTACAATGCCGTTGATATGGGAATAATAGGCATTCTTGCTTATAAGAGCATACTCGAAGGCGGAATTCCTCAGGACGTTCCGGATCTTCGCAACAAAGAAGAACGCGATAAATGGAGAAACGATAATCATTGCACCGACCCGGAGGTTGCGTCCCCCGAAGAACTGTGGCCCTGTTATCCTACAGGCAATCTTGACTACCCCGAAAGCCTGTTCGACAGAATGAAGGCTTGCTTCCGCGAAGGAAGAATACCCGAATAAACAAACGCATTATGCGATAAAATATGGAGGAATAAAATGGGCAAATTTGTTATTAACCAAACCAAAACCGGCTTTAAATTCAATCTTAAAGCAGGAAACGGCGAAGTCATCGCTACTTCTGAAGTTTACAAGGCATTGGCTTCCTGCAAAAAGGGAATCGCAAGCGTTAAAGCTAACGCTCCCGTTGCAAAAATCGAAAATCAGACCGAAAAAGATTTCGAAGTTCAGAAGAACCCCAAATTCGAGATTTATCAGGACAAGGCAGGCGAGTTCCGTTTCAGACTCAAAGCTAAAAACGGTCAGATTATCGCTGTCGGCGAAGGCTACAAAGCAATCGCAAGTTGCCAGAACGGTATTGCTTCCATCGTTAAGAATGCCGATTCCGCAATCGTAATTGAATAATCATTGCAAGCAAAAATATCCGCTCAACTGAGCGGATATTTTTTTATGTTTATAATCGATTTTCTGCAGAGAGTTGTATGGTTGAACGAAATAACAAAAAAGGAACGTTCTTTTGTATGCGCTTTTATTTTCGGACAAAAGGAAAGACGTTATTACCGCAGCCTTTTCAGTTGGCGTTGGATTTGCGATGATAGAGAATCTGATCGTGCTCACGCAGAATATCAATTCAGCTGATATCGGATTTGCCATTATTCGAGGTTTTTGTTCCGGTTTAATGCACACTATATGCACAATAGCAATCAGTTACTTTATCCCATTTATCAGTAAAAAGAAGAAATTCTTCATTGCCGGAATAATAATGTCTCTGATTCTTCCAATCGTATA
>JAZQQT010000180.1:0-6278 GCA_045629205.1 Eubacteriales bacterium | reverse complement strand
AAAAGTCGAAGATTTCAAATCCCTCGAGGTCGAATAACGGCGAGCCGTCCAATATGGTAAAGTCTCCGTTTGCCGAATCTTTGAACATCGGATCTTCATCGTAATATTCGTTGTTGTGGAATTCTTCTTCGGTATACGAACCGCTGTAATCATAGAAAAGATTGTCGGATTCGGTTCTGAGCCATGCCTGTGTCGCCTCTGCATAACTGTAAAGGAAAACACTTTCGGCAGAGTAAACGAGGAAGATATTATTGTGAATCTGTAAATCCTCAGCGGTATACCAATATCCGTCGAGATTGCATCCGCCGCCGATACAGTGTCCGGAATTACCGATTATATTGTTTGTAACGGAAAGATTGCTGCAGCATCCGGTAATGGTGATACCGTCATCGGAACAGTTATACAGAAGATTATTCTTTATGATATGATTTGCCGAGCCCTGGTCGAAATAGAGACAGTGACCGCCGTAACCGCCCTCGCCTGTGAATCTGTAAACATCGTGAACGACGTTTCCTATTATTTCTCCGCCGGACTGCCAACCGAAGAAGTATATACCGCCCATATCGGAAATAATTCCCTGACCGATATCATATACGAGATTGTATCTGACCTTTATATCAGAAACAAGATTGCCGTAATTTTCAAGTTCTTTTATGCCGGCGCCGTCAATACCGATACCGTTGTAGTAACCGTCATATATGGTATTATGCTCTATTACCGCACCGTAACAGTTGTTTATGCCTATACCGTTACCGTCAACATTGACTCTTCCGTAATGACAGATTTCGTTATTTGTTATTGTAACATCCGTTGCGTGATGAGAATTTGTCCATGAAATATCGGCAACGGCAACAGGCGTTACACCTGTATCCGTAATAAGGGAATTCGTAAGTGTAAATCCCGCGGAATCGCGAGTAACGTTAACTGCTACAGTTCCCGCATTTTTGAATATACAGGAATCTATTACGGTATTATTGGCATTATTCAGAAAAATATTACCTGTTCCATAGTATTCGGGAGCATGAGGACCTGACGATATATCCCAGTCGGTTCCGTTGAATATTAAATCAACAAAAGACAAGCCGTCGGTTCCGGTAAGAGAGAAAAGAGTATCAAGTCTGCCGACGTAAATCTCGGTGTTATCGAATGTCTCGCCTGACTGAGGAACGTAATAGAGTTTTTTCTCGGTTTTATCGGCATACCACTGTCCGGGATTTTTCAGGGTTTCACGGACATTGTTGAACCAGAATCTGCATCCGGATTCCAATCCGAACAAATTGCCGTAAGCGAATGTCATGGCTCCTGTTTCGTAATCTATATTCAGAACAGGTTCAAGGTCGTCTGTCCAGCCCCTTGCGATCAAATGACATAAAACACTCTCGAGAGAATAGAATTCAATCAGATCGTCGGGATTTGCATATCCGGTAAACGGAAAATCAAAGCCAACGCCGTATACGGAACCGCCGGAGACTCCGTTGTATGACAAAGCATTCTGAACGGCGAACAAATATTCATTTTTATCTTCGGGATATCTTGTATTCTCAAGAAAACCGTTATCGGTATATACCGTATAAAAATCCGGATAATCCGAAACATCCGCTACCCACGCGGTCACACCGTTTATTTCGGTCGTTTCCCAACCGGTAATATATTTTCCGCCGAAAAATTCGACTTTTTCGCCGTTATACGCACGGTAAGTTACGTTTTTTCTGTCTTCTGCCGTAAACGCAACCGTTTCATCGAGATAATAACGACCCTCGCGGAACCATACGTTTATCGGATCATCACCGGCAACGGTTTTTGCTTTTTCTTTGGCGGCATTCACTGTTGCAAGCGGGGAATCCATCGTTCCGTCATTTGCATCGTTTCCGTCAAGTGCGACGAAAAAATCGTTTTCTCCGACAGTTGCGGGCGCAGCGGCGACATCCATGCCGTCAGACTCATCTTCCGAAAACATGGAAACTGCCGTCAATGAAAATATCATGACTAATGCCATGAAAAGTGAAATCAGCTTTTTCATAGTTATTCTCCAATTTTATATTTGATTTATTATAACAGATTTTTAACCAAAAGTCAATAAACAAAAACCTATATCGCAATTACCGAAAAATGAAGCCGGTGAAAATCAAAGCGGCGACAACCGTCGGAATGGCAATACAAGCGCCGTAACGGACAAAACCGGCAAACGAAAACCTGACGTTATGTTTTTTAAGCTGAGACATCCACATAATACCAGCCAGGGCACCGATGGGTGTAAAGAAGGCGCCGAGATTTGACCCGATAACAGCCGAAAAAAGCGCGGGAACGTAGGCTGCAGAACCTGAGATACCGGAAATCAAAGATGAATACAAAACACTCATGGGAATATTGTTGATAAGATTTGCCATTATAAAAGAAGAAACGCCGAACAAACATATTTCCGCAGATACGGAATCGGAAACGGTCAGGAAATCAAGCATCAAAGCGGTCACTCCGTATTTTTGCAGGGCAAGAACAAGAATGAACATAGAAATAACAAACGGAACAAGTTCCCACGGGATGCGCCTGAGAGACGATATGATTATCAACGGCTTTTCTCTGCGTAAAACCGAAAGTATAACAGAACAAACAACAAGTGAGCAGAAAAATCCGAATGTAATAATCCACATCGGTATATTGACAAAGGATGAAATGCTGAGAGCGATTATACATCCGCCGAGATGAATAAGTCCTACGATTATGCTGGGTTTATCGATTTTCTCTTCGTCCGCGCATACCGGAGTAAGCGACACCCTGAGTTTTTTTGAAAAAATCAGCAAAAGCATAAGAAAAGAAACGACTCCCGCCGCAACGGTAGGAAGAATCATTATTCGGATATATTCCCAGAACGAAATCCCGGTTCCGCTTATCAAATATATATTAGTCGGGTTTCCGATAATCAACGCCATACTCCATGTATTTGCGGCAATAAACTCGGAAACGAGATACGGGATCGGGTCAATTCCGGACGCTTTTGCGAAATGGCAGATAAAAGGAGTGAAAGTGAGAATAATAATATCGTTTGACGTAAAAACCGTAAGAACGGAAACGACGATATAAAGCATTATAAATAAACGGACCTGACTGTTTCCCGCCTTTTTAAGAACCGAATGTGCCAACATACGGAAAAAGCCAAGCTCATCAAGATATACAGACATAAACGTCATTGAAAGAAAGAGAACAAGTATCTTGATCGGATTAACCTCGCCTGCGGACGTTAACCCGGAAATGACATCGGAAGGAGAAATAAAACCGAACAATAAAAAGATGACTGCCCCAACAAGAGGCGCCATCCAATATATGCTTACCGAAGCATTTCCGATCTTAACGGACGGGACAAAAAACACGGCGGCAATCATTGCTGCAATAACAATGACAAAAATAACAACTACCGCAATCATACGTTATACTTCCCAATAAAATAAGTTTCATACGAGCTTGTATTTTATCACAGTAAATAAGTTAAGTCATAAAAAGAAAGTTAATTATTTTTAACATTTCATGTGCAAAAAACAACCCGCCGAAGCGGGTTGTTAAAAATCGCGGATTATTTTGTTCTTGCATTGGGACCGTAAACGTCACAGATGAGAACCCAGTCGTTTCCTTTTCCGCTTGACGGAGGAATGATAAGGGATTTAACGGGAGCGAATACGGATAAGGGAGTTACTTCTCCTGTGCGGGGATTAAACCATGACGTCATAATCGTATGACCGCCGATCACAGAGAAGTCGGCTTTGATAGGCTGACCCAAAGGAGCGTAGATAAAAGCGTATTTATCGCCTCTTGCGGCAGCTATGTGACCGTGGCACAGATCATCTTCGGAGTTAAGAACGAGCTCGGGACAGGGTCTTAATTCGAAATACGGTCTTGAAAGACGAAGATCTTTATAAATATGAGCCTGAACGCCGCCGTCGTGGAAGAGCGCATCGAAATAATCGCAGCGTGACGCGTTATTTCCGAAATAGAACGGAGCGCAATCGTCCTTCATGGGGTTACGGAAGAAGAACGCGATATAGGGATTGCCGTATGTGTTTCCGGCAGCGCCTTCGAGAAGAGAAGAATACGCGGATTCTCTTACTTCATCGCCGTCCCATGTTTTCATATTGTCTTCCCAGTTGGCAACGTGGTCTTCATAATGAGGTTCTGAATCAAGATACGGTTTTTCTTCCGCTCTCAGATTATACATCCATTTATACGAATCATTGGATTTCTGTGAATGTCCGCTCTGACAGGTATTGAAATCAACATCTATACATCCTTCGAGCGCCTCATTGGACGCGGAAAGTCCGCCCGGATGGAAGGTAACAAGCTTGTCGTCGTCGACCGATTTTATTCCGTCGTAAACTGCCTTGATAATCGGTTTTTTGAATTCTTCAACCGAGCAGTCGCCGCCGAGCATCCAAATGATATTATCGTATTTTTTATATCTTTCGGCAAGGAATTTACCGTAATTGAAGCAAATCTCGGGAGTTGAGAAAATAGTATCCTTCGGATCGGAATACATACTCTGCCACATAGGAAGAAGAGCAATAACAAGGTTATGTTTCTGAGCGCATTCGACCGCAAAGTCGAGGTGATCCCACCATGAATACTTTCCTTCGAGAATAGGTCTGTCGGGACGGTATTTTCCGTTTTCGTCTTTTTCGATGGCATAAGCGCCGTATGCGTTACCGATGGGGAAATACCAGTCGCCCATCGTCAGCATCTGTATTACGGTAAAACCCTGTTTTGCGCGAATATAAAAATATCTGTCTATTTCTTCTTTTGAAAGAAGGTTTATCATATCCCATGCGGTGTCGCCGAGATAAAAGAACGGCTCGCCGTTTTCATACATCAGGTATCTTTTGTCTGGATGAACTTTAATTTTCATATCAATTCTCCGTTTTAATTTTTGTTCTCGAGAAAAGGGTGCAGCCCTGTTCCCTGAAATGTTCGATCTGTTTTTCAAGCAGTTCTTCGGTAACGTTAAAATGCTTTGCAAGACAAGTCAGACACATAAACGAATCGGCACCCCTGTTGATCATTTTTTTGTGGATGCCGACTTCGTCGAATGTTAACCGTCTGCCGCATTTGTAACAGCAAGGTTCGGACATATTATTTTTTTGCCTTTACTACCTTACATCTATACATAACGAAATCATGAGCATTTGCGTATGCCTGGAAATAATCGCACTGGTTCTTTATCGTTTCGCCGGTCATAACATTTGTCATATCAAGCGCCATACCGGAAATACGGGGGAGACCGAAATCGGCAAATCTGAATTCGATATCTCCGTTATCGTCGCCCATATTGAAATATGCAAGAAGAAGATCACCGTTTTCGAGATGACGGACAAAGGCATATCTTCCGCAATATCCTTCGATAACGAACGGATCTCTGTGTGCAGCGTCCTGATTGATTCTGATCAGTTCTTTATTCTGCAGCAAAGCTTTGATTTCGGGTGTGGCTTTGCGGAGATCGTTACCCATCATGAGCGGAGCGCCGAAAAGACACCAAAGAGCGAAATGAACGGCATACTCGTTGTATGTGCAGCCGCCTGCTCCGACGTTACCGGCACCGCTCATACCGACGATAAGCATATCGACGTCGTTGAAGCAGTTGGGACCGGAAGCATACTGAAGAGGAATCTGGCTTTCGGCTATTTCTTTCATGGATGTGAAATTATCAAAAATATCGCCCGTTGAACGGAACATGTGCGCGCCTGTTGAACGCATCCACTTGTATGCATCTTCGCATCCCCAGTTGCATGCGGAGAAAAGGATATCCCTGCCGCAGTTTTCGAGAGCAACACCCATTCTGTGATAAAGCGCCTGAGCGGTGCAGGAGGTCGGTTTGTGACAGAAATCGTATTTAAGGAGGTCTACGCCCCATGACGCAAACGTTTTTGCATCGACGAATTCATAGTCGAAGCTTGAAGGATATCCTGCGCACGTCATTGTTCCGCAGCAGGAATACATACCGAATTTAAGGCCTTTGGAATGTATATAATCGGCAAGAGCTTTCATGCCGCTCGGGAATTTTTCGGGATCGGCAACGAGTTTGCCGTTTTCTCTCTGTTTTTTTGACCAGCAGTCGTCGATAACGATATATTTATAACCTGCGTCTTTGTAACCTTCGTTTACAAAGAAATCAGCCATATCGCGGACTACCTTTTCATTAATATCATGACCGAAAGTGTTCCATGAGTTCCATCCCATCGGGGGTTTGTTTACTATCATTTTTTTATCCCTTTCTATAAAAAAAGACACAATACAATACG
>JAZQQT010000179.1:0-4360 GCA_045629205.1 Eubacteriales bacterium | reverse complement strand
GACGAAGTACGACCCCTCCTGGGTCGACGAGGCGGAGCTCCTGGACGAGGTGCTCCGATGAGCGCGGCCGATATCAACGTAGCCTTCCTCGAGGTCTACAAGAAGGCCGATGCCTTCATCCGCGACGCGTACGGCACGAAGGACGGCGTCACCGAATACCTGCGGCGGATGGAGGTCGTCCGGGGCGGCAGCCTCGCCTGCGCGACCTGGGACGAGGATTACCGCCGCCTGAAGCAGGCTCGACCGCCGAAAAGCTGCAATCGACTGATAAAAATGAAAGGCAAGACATCATTACGATGCCTTGCCTTTTTTGTGAAAAACCTGAACGAAAGGAGTTGACGCTATATCGGTCAATCGATAAAGTCTTTGCAAAAGCAGGTGAAGCGACGATCCGGGATTTTCTTGCCATCCGCTCATATTTTTTTGGAGATTATTACGAATTCCGGCGCTCCGTTTTGCTGATTGATAAGGCAAAGCACAGCGCAAAAAATAACCAACTTAATCCTATTGCCAAAAGGCATACCAAGATATTGAACGAAATCGGGAACCCAACCGCTGCCTTCGTAACTACATTCAAAAGAATCAAGAACAAGGCAGAAAAATACAAGCTGACAACCGTCGATGCTGCAACTGTAATGCTCAATTCAACCACGAGGATCGACAGACGGTTTTTCTTTGTCATACCTATATCGTGAAGCATTTTTATGTAGCTTGCATTTCTGTCGCAATAGAAATTCAAAACATATAGCAAAGAGAAGGTTACAACAAAGCATATCGCGACCGCTACGATCATCAACAGTTTCCCGATATTCTCAATGACCCAGTAAATCAGAAGGTATTCCAGACCTTTTGGGGTCAGTTTCGCATAATCGTCCGAGTCAGCAAGAAGCTCTTCCAAATCATAAAAAAAGATTTTTTTTGCAAACTCGCAATTCTCGGCATAATCCGAATAATTGTCAAAATAATACCTGGCACTTCCAAACTGAATCTGAAACCCTGACAGGTCTTCCCTATTGAAATGAACATATATGTGTTCAAGATGGGTGTCCAAGGCGTCTTTGCTTTCTCTGACTGCAAACAGTTCGCTTTTAAAAACGCCTGTCAGTATATAATCATCAATAACCGTTTCTTCTGTTCCGTCAATCAGCGACTTGATTGTGATTTTGCTTCCGATAATGCGATCATCAATCTCCTCAATCCCAAATATGGAAAGGATATAAGTATCCATCATTATCTCACCGGGATTGTCCGGATAACGACCAAGCAGATACGAATCTCCATAATGTCGTATCATTTTGTCGGTAAATAATTTTGAATTACCGTCAAAAAAACCTAATGAAATGTTTGAGGTCTTCCACTGAATGTTTTGATATATTTCATATGAATCCCAAAACGATCCATAGTGTGCCGCATGCTCTGTTCCGTCAAAAGAAATCGTTGTATCTTGTGCCGCCATATAAGGGTTATCATTCATTTGAACGGAGGCCAATAGCAGTAAATCGGCCGCTTTATAGCGATTTTTGCGTTCGCCGCTTTTGAGGAAGATATCACCCATGTCCGTCAGCGGCCTATCTTCAAACTCCGTATAATAATAGCAATCGGTCGCGTGGTTCATATTAAAATCATCTTGATAACAAAAATACGAATATGAGATAATCGCGAAACCGATCATCAGTATCATGATCACTGACGTGGATACGATCATTTTCCGAACCATCGGTTTTCCGGCAGAGAGGTTGCGTAAAGCTACCACGATGATATCGCTAAACCGCATTAATCTGCCTCCACTGTTTTCTGAATGCTTTCCAAATAAGAAGCATGCTGATTGCCAGCACGCACAAAATCAGTTTCCAATCGATGGGGGGAAAGGCATCGCTGATATTGACTTCTCGGCTTAGATAGTCATTAAGAAGGGTGACAGCGTAACGATTGGCAAATATCGCAAGGAACAAAGCCGCGCAAGTTCTGACGGCAAACAAAGAACCGAAAACAGAACCGCACATCTGATTTGTGCCGCCTAATTGTTCCAACATACCGATATAATGTTGCCTTCTCATCAGTTTCATGGCAACGGAATTCGACACATTGCCGACCATGAGCAGAATCAGGACCGCGCTTACAGCGCCAAGCATTATCTGACAGAATGAGACGACCAATAGATCCTCTTCCAAGTTCTCGTTCCAAATATCCTTGTGATGAAGGTTTGCCCAAATTTTGTCCCACCAGATATGATCCAAATCGTCTTTGTATCCGTATGCTGTTACGCGCTCGTCCGCAAATGTCACATCTCTGAAGCCCATTTTTTCAAGTTCATCGGAATCCGCTTTTGTATATCCGATTAACTCGAAACCGTAACCATCCACATATAACGTTTTTAGGTATCTACCAACCACATGGTCTATATTCAGTGTGACCGTAAATAAAAAGAACACCAGGATGAAAATGCAGCATTGCAGAATAACAGAGATAATCCACTCGCCTTTTTCATATTGGCATTCGTGTAAAACCAATACAGCCTTATCTCTTAATCTCATGGTTAATTATGGTCCCGTCCTGCAAGGTAATGATTTCATCCGTCAAGTCGGCATCATCAATATTATGGGTGACCAGGACAACTGTTTTTCCTTCGTCAACCAGCCCACGCAGCAGCCTCATGATCACTTGTCCGTTTTCCCAATCCAAATTGCCGCAGGGCTCATCCGCGAAGATGATGGCAGGGTCATTTACGATAGCTCTTGCCATGCAAACTCTTTGTTTTTCTCCGCCCGAAAGATTCCTGACATATGAATCTCTCTTATGAAGCAGTCCGACCCTTTTCAAAGCCCCTTCGATTTTATCTTTTCTCAGTTTGGGGTCCGTATTGGCAATCATTAACACGATTTCGACATTTTGATAAACGGTATACATCTCTTCCAAGAAATAATCCTGAAATACAAATCCTATCGTCTTGCAGCGATACTCTGATTTCTGCTTTTCATTCAGAGCATAGATGTCCGTGTTATCAATTCTGACAGTGCCTTCGGTCGGCGTCAATAAACAGCCCATCAGTTTCAGAAGAGTAGATTTTCCACTGCCGGAACGACCGCAAATACTTACAAACCTTCCATCGTTTATTTGTAAATCAATTCCTTTGACAGGCCAGATTTCTCCGGATTCGTCTTTATATTGTTTCCCCAAGTCACTGAGCAAAATCATATGTCATCACTGCCTTTTAAATAAAATGGGTTCAGGATCGTTTAAAATAATCAGCGTTTTGTGAAATGAATCGTATTGCAATACCAAACCAAAGGGAAGACTCTTCCGGTTGCAGTAATAGGTATATTCAAAAGTTCCCGTTTTTATGGCTACTGCATTACTGCTATCAAACGGAGAAGCAGTAAACATGGCATTGAGATCAGATATGATTTCCAATTCGTCTTCTGGCATAGCATAATCCGGATTGATCTCAACCAGTCTTCTGAACTGTTCCATCTCGTTGTCTCGGAACAATGCATTCAAATCAATATTGTAAAGCTGAATTTTGTTATCCTTCACTTCAATATATGCATCCGGATAATTCTGGTTATTTTCAATACAATATCTTCCCGGAGTGATTTCTTTTCCGACGACATGGCTTATCAATACGGCAAAAACCAAAAGGGCAGCAGCTGCTAAACCGACACATACAATGATTGCTTTCTTCTTCATAATCAACCATTCTCCAATTAATAATAGCAAGCAGCATTGAGTATAATCAAATAAAACAATTACAAATAATACAATTACAATTAATATTTACACGTATATGTAACGAATTCCGACTTAGAGGCATTCGTATAAACCTTCACAGTCTTGGGCCTATTTATTAAAGCCGCACTTAGATTTGCCACTCTAACGGTGGGCCCATCCATAAAGAATAGCTCTTGAGAACTATACGAATTGCTCATTAGATAGAATGTGCCTGAAAGGCCGGTTATTTTTGTATTATTATAAAAATCGTAAAAGGTAACATTAGTTAATGTTATGGTGTCATTTATCATGTTGACTTTAATCGATGCCCTGTTCCTATCGGCTGATCCTGAACAACCTGTAGCAAACAGGCTTACCAAAATGCAACAGGTCACTAACAAGATCGCTTTCCATTTGCTTTTCCTCATACTAATCAACCTTTCATAATAAACACGTTCAATGCTGCTTGCTAAGAAGAATTGTAGGTCAGCGATTAACATTCTGTCAAGAACTTGCACGAGAACTCATTCGGATTGCCGGGAGAGTTACGGACGGCAATAGTAATCGGCTCAATTCTCGCGTTTTGGCCTTCCGTCCCCAAGTACCGTCCCCGAAAGGAGTTCCCATGCGCAAGAAAGCCGACGCCTTCATC
>JAZQQT010000178.1:0-3704 GCA_045629205.1 Eubacteriales bacterium | reverse complement strand
TTCGGCTTGTGATGTTGTTCGCTCTGCTCACAGTGATGTTTTGTGCTTTGCACAAAGTTGACGAAAGCGGAAAGCCGCGAAACGCGACTTTTCCGCTAAACAATTCTATGGTGCAGAGTATTATCCGAAATTCTGAAAACTGAAAACTTTTTATAATTATTTAGCGGAAAGGCTCAGAACGAGCCTTTCCGCTTTACTTGATTTAACATTTGCGATTTGCAATTATTTATCATCTCTTTGCGGCTCTGCCGCAATCATCTCTTTTGCCGTTAGGCAAAATATTTCAGCCTGCGAAGCATTATCTCTTGTTCCGGGCCAATAATTTATGACTTGCCGGTCTTGTTTGCGTTATACCGTTTTCTCAGCAATAAGACGGAAACAAGCAGGATTACGGGAAAAATTATTCCCGCAAGCATACCGGTCTGAAGATCGTCCCCGGCTTTCTGGGAAACAAAGCCGACGACCGACGGACCGACCGACCCGCCGAGATCTCCGGCAAGGGCAAGAAAAGCAAACAGGGCTGTTCCGCCTTTGGGAAGAATCGACGATGAGACAATGATTGAACCCGGCCACATGATACCGACCGAAAAGCCGCAGAGTGAACATCCGATAAGCCCGAGGATCGGGATCTTTGCGAGTCCCGCGATCAGGTAGCATATAAAGCACAAGGAACCTGAAATAATCATAAATATCGGCAGATTTATTTTATTGCTGAATTTTCCGAACAGGGCGCGGCTGATCCCCATACAAACGGCAAACCCGCATGGACCGATAATATCGCCGACAGACTTGGATATGCCGAGACCGGATTCCGCAAATGCCGAAGCAAGCTGTGACATGGAAAGCTCCGACGCGCCTGCGCCTATCATAAGCAGTAAAAACAGCCAGAATACCTTTGTTTTCAGCAGAGCTCTCACTGTCATTCCTTCGCTTTCATCCACAAGCTTTTCAATGGGGCAAACCGCGAAATTATATGCGTTATATAAGGGAATAAGTGCCCATATAAGGGCAAGTATTTTCCAGTTTTCGATTCCGAATACAGTAAAGAATAACGTGGAAAGAATTACGATACCGGCACATCCCCAGCAATAGAACGAATGCAGCAGGCTCATCGTTCCTTCTTTGTTTTCAAACGGACAAGCTTCGATGATCGGGTTGCATAAAACCTCAATAAGACCGCTGCCGACAGCGTATATGATGACGCATATCAATATCCCGGTATATGCCGACGGTAAGATATCCGGAATAAAGGTTAATCCGGCAATTCCGACTGCAGATGTGATTTGGGCTGTTAATATACACGGCCGATAACCGATTTTATCGACGATTTTCACACAAAGAAAATCCACGATAAGCTGTGTAAAGAAGAAGACCGTCGAGATAAGCGCGATCTGAGTCATCGACAGCCCGTAATTATTCTGAAACATCACGTAAAGCAACGGCAGAAAATTTACTGCAATGGCCTGAGTTACAAACCCAAGGTATCCCGCCAGTAATGTTTTTTTGTATTTTTTATTATTCATAATCAATTCCCGCAAACAGTGATTTCGGTTCGGGGCGCTTTCCCGATAGAAAAAAGAAGATTGCTCCTGATTTCCGTCTGCCGTGTTTTCGGCAGATAAAGTGTTGGGTTACAGAGTATTATCACTTATGAGCGCAGAACGCCTTTTTATGCGGTCAAAGCGGAACCGTGAGCATAAAACTGTTTCGGAAACCACGCCCGCCAAGCCCCTTCCGCGCCCGCCAGAAGATTGTGATAGTATACCTCTCTTTTATGTGATTGTCAAGGTTCCGCCCTTTTCTCGGCGCATATTTTGCGGCGTAATAAGCGGAAAAAAGGACCCGCGGGGAAAATCCCCGCGAGCCTTTTTGTGTTTATCGTGTTTTCGGTTTATCAGTCGAGACAGGTGCCGCCCCATTCCACGACGGTGAATCCCGTGCGGACAAAAGGCGTAAAGGTCTGCTCCGTAAGGGCGACGTATTCGTCGGAGGAGCGGTAGATCATAAACACCCGAAGCACGGAATCCGGCGCCGGCGTGACTTCAAGTTTTGCCGCTTCAATATATTCTTCGCCGCAGTACTGAATGAGATTGTATTCGTTGTTCTCCATACGAGGGAGCCAGTATTCGGTAAATTCGGTGTATTCGTTCTCGTTAAGTCCGATTTCGGGCAGTATTTTTTCAAGGAATTCACGGGTCTGATTTCCCGCGACGCAGAATCCTTCGGTTATTGTAAATTCACCGTTCGGAACGCCCTCCCAGAAGAGATACGGGTAGGTGTTTCCGTCGTCGGCAATAAGACGACCGTCGGGAGAAGCGATCACGTGCCAGCCGTCACAGTAGGACGGAATCGTTTTTGTGAAATATCCGTCGAAGTCAAGCTTTACGAAAACTTCGGTTTCTTTTTCGGGATAAAGGTAGATTACGGGCTTGTCGAAAACCGGTTCGCCTGCTTCCATATCCGAAAGACGGGAGAAGACAACCTTTTTGATAATTCCCTTGTAGGGGGCTTTATACGAACCTTCGGAATGAGGATTTACGGTTACCGTGCCCTCTTCTTTTGTGTAGTCGGATTTGTAATACTCGACCTTAACGGTATTGAAAATCTTGTATCCGTGGTTTTTACCGCAGAAAATCAACGTGTTATTTCCGTAAATCCAATCGTTACCGGATGCCAAGACGTAGACATACATTACGTCCATATCCCCGGTTGCGGCGTCCGGCTGCTCCTGTTTTACGCATCCGTCAAGGCAAAACACTGCCAAAATGACCGTTAACACAAGAATCAGCATTTTTTTCATAAAGATTACCTCCTCGTAATTTGATTTATCAATTTTTATTCGATTTTGCTTTTAGGGTCGCTTGCCGATTTAATGCTTCTGTATATATAGACGTAAAAAACGGGTTAAAGTTGCGGTTTTTCGCAATATTTCGCAAATTGTTCATAATTTAAGGCAAAAACACAATTTTATCTGTTTTAATCCCGGCAAACCGGGATTTGTCAACGGGTGTTACTTTCAATCTCCCAAAGTTCATCAATGCTCTTGTAGTTATCGGGAAACCAATATACCGATGTTTTGCGGTAGAAATTTGTCTCTCCGCCAGACCCATCTTCATTCAATTCAACTTGGATTTTGTTCCATGCAACAATTTTATATGTCAAAGCCGAATATACCCTTGTGCCGCCGTCATTAAGCGTTCCTTTGGGAATAGGCAAAAATAAAACCAAAAGAGTTATGGCAACACAAGTGGAAATGATACCGATTACTTTCCTCATTATGACAATACCTCCGCAAATTCTGATTTGTCGAGTACGTTATAACATATTTTCGTGCTCTTTTCAACCGGTTTTGCGCAAAAAAGCCCTCGGCTTCCGACTGCTGACGGCGATCAAAAACAGAAGTGATGTTTGCCCTTGCGGGCAAGTGATATTATGGCACACTTGCCAAGCAGCAAGTGATCGCCATAGTGATGTTTTGCGGCTCCGCCGCAAAATGATGTGATGTGTTCCGCCGTTCACGCGCAAAGCGCACATCACGTCCGAAGGACGCATCACGCCATCACGTTCCGCGCAGCGGAACACATCGTTCAAAAAAACGTCTTTTGTCCGGTAGACAAAATTCGTTTTTTTGTTGGCGCCTCCTGATGGACTCGAACCAACGACACCCTGATTAACAGTCAGGTGCTCTCGTTTTACTTACGTAT
>JAZQQT010000177.1:0-5804 GCA_045629205.1 Eubacteriales bacterium | reverse complement strand
ATGGTTGTAGGCCAGTACTACATGACACAGATAAATGATCAGTTGGAAGAAATTTCTGATGGAATATCAAAGATTGCTGATTTTCAGGATAATGAATATAAGAGTAAGGTGTTTGCTCTTGTTGCTGAGGTTCAAAAGGCTTCCACATTTCAGATTGAAACGATGGAAAATAATGAGCTCAGGAATAGAGAGTTGGCCCACTTGAAAAACTTGGAACATGAATGTGCTCAGCTTTTGGGGCAGGCAAATCTTGCAATTCAAGGATTTACTAAGAATCGAGACATGGACTATTCCAAGTATGAGGGAATGGTTTCAGATGTTAATAAGTGGTATCAGTATCAGCAAGTGTTGTTAGAAGTTATGTATAAGATTGCCGATTTGACATATGCGTTGAATCTTGGTGCAATTACGAGAGAAAATAGTTATGCGATGTATCTTCCATATGCTAAACAGTCTGATTCCGTATTAAAAGAGTTAGCAGCATGGCATGAAGACAATGGTTTGAAACTTGAGATTGATCTTGAATCGTCAAGAAGAAGACGTCAGGGCATAGAAGGCTTATTTATGAGCATACCGGCTTTGTTCGATGACAATCTACATTACAAATCAATTTCGAAGAATACAGTCAAAATGATAAGCAAACAAAGTCATGAGAATACTCCACGTACTCATGAATCAGAAACTGATTTATTCCAGGAAGATGTAAGACTTATTGCGAAGGATGGCAAACTGTATTATTTGCCGGAAGTCTAAGGGTATGTGAGACCATATGCCTTTTGACACAAAAAAACACACAATATAAAACTGAATTCAAAACCGTTTGAGGCGAAATTTATGAAAGAAAAAAGCAAAAATAATACATTGATGCGTTCATTGGCACTGACATTGTTCGTGACTTCGTTGTGCATGTTTATTATGGCGGAAGCCTCATATCTGATATCATCGAACAAGGTTGATGAGATTGCAACTGATTACTACCGGCTTGTTACCGAAGAGAACAGTGTCCGTGTATCAAACTGGTATTCGGAACAGGTAGCCATTCTGAACAGCAACGTATTTGCTCTTGAGCAGAAAGGAGTGGAAGACCGTAAAGCGATCAAACAATATCTGGTCAATCTGTTGGCAGAATCAGAACATGAATATGTATACGATGTATACTATATGTATCCCGACAATGTGATGCTTTGCGGAACAGATTTCGATAATGTCACGGAGCACCCCGAGATCAACTATAATCTTCGGTCGTGGTATGTGAACGCCGTAGCAACAGATCACGCCGTCGTTTCCACAGCGTATCTGGATACAGATACACATAAGGTGGTAGTTACTATTTCCAAACGTGTCATGATCGACGGTAAAATTGCCGGAACACTCTGTATGGATATGTTCATAACCTCCTTAGGTGATCTCATCAACGGCGAAATGATGCCGAATAACTGCTATGGATTTCTTGTCGATTCGGACTTCAGGGCAGTATTTCATCCTTCAGAATCTTTTATTTATGATGATGAGCCTCCTGTGATAGACTCACGCGGGATAAAAAACTATGAGAAATTGAAGGACGCGCTGAAGAAAAACGAATCCGGTTTATCGCTCACAGACTATGACGGAACAGAAAGGACTTTTTATTTACAGGAATTGAGCGACACCGGCTGGCATGTTGTCTCTGCTATTGACAATAATCTGGTTCGCACAGAAACGAATTCTCTGAGAAAAAGTATGTTCATTGTCGCCGGGATAATTCTTGTCGGTTCACTTCTGGTAGAAGCGATTATCAGAAATAACAGCCTGAAAAAGGCGATTGAAACAGAACGAGCGCTTGAACGACTTAAAGTTGAAGAAGAACAGCGCGCAAGACTGGAGCAAGCAAAGGAAAAAGCGGAAGCTGCCAACCGCTCAAAAACATCCTTCCTCTTCAATATGTCTCACGATATCCGCACACCGATGAACGCTATTGTCGGATTCACGAATATGGCCATCAAAAATATCGATAACAAGGAAAAGGTTCTGGACAGTCTGACAAAAACACAAAAATCCAGTGAACTGCTGCTTGCCCTCATCAATGACATTCTCGAAATGAGCAGAATCGAAAGCGGAAAGCGTGAACTGATCCTTGAGGACGAAGATATAAGAAATGCCTTTTCCCACATTGATTCCGTCATGATGGAATTAGCAAAAGCAAAAGATATTGATCTGACATTTGAAATAAATGACATACATGACCCATATATTCTTGTAGATAAGACACGATTCAACAGAGTCATGCTGAATCTCGGCACAAACGCCATCAAATATACTCCGAACGAAGGACACGTTAAACTGACGGCTTGTCAGCTTGACGGCAAGGACGGAGATACCGGATACTATCAGTTTACCGTTTCCGATGACGGCATGGGCATGAGTGAGGAATTCCAGGAGCATATGTTTGAAGAGTTCGCAAGAGAGGTCAATACCACAACAAGCGGAATTCAGGGAACGGGTCTCGGACTTTCCGTTACAAAAGCCTTTATTGATATCATGGGCGGAACCATCCGATGTGACAGCAAGCCGGATCAGGGAACAACATTTACGGTCGTGTTGCCTTTGACAATTCGTGAAGCGAGTTCAGATGAAGCGAATATTAATTCGAATATTGAAAAGCTCTCAGCACGAATGAAAGGCAAACGCGTTCTGCTTGTGGAAGACAACGAATTAAACCGTGAAATCGCAACGGATATTCTCGGAGACGAAGCCGGACTTATCGTAGAGACCGCGGAAGACGGCACGGTTGCCGTTGATACCATGCGAAAAATGGGTCCTGATTATGTGGACTTTATCCTGATGGATATTCAGATGCCATATATGAACGGATACGATGCGACAAGAGCAATCCGCGCTATGTATCCGGACAAACATATTCCGATCATTGCGCTTTCGGCAAATGCATTTGCCGAAGACAAGCAAAAATCATTGGAAGCGGGCATGGATGATCATATCGAAAAGCCTATTAATATCAATCAGCTGTTTGAGGCAATAAATCGCTTCATATAATCGGTATAATCCGTTCTTTCCAATTCAATTATACGAGGAATAAATATGAGCATCGAGAAAAAAAAGAATAGATTACCTGGATATAGCAAAAGCTATTGCAATCTTCCTTGTTATGATGGGACATACAGGTTCTCCCGATACTATGTTTATATTTGATGGATACGCACAGATGTAAAAATCATTATTGAACGCATATCATTATAGGAGATATGAAATGAAAATCGAAGCTGATCTGATCAGACTTATAAAAAAAATATATAATAATGTTGACCATTGTATCGGGTATCCCGTCTGCTTATACCCCAATATGACGGGGTTCGGAGAATGGTATACAAAAACCGGTCTTTGCGATATAGGTCTGAATAATGTCGGAAACCCTTATGATGGGGAGCAATATATTTTAAGTTCTACCGAATTCGAACAGGAAGTCATTCAAATGGCTGCGCCGTGGTATGGCATTCCGGAAGGACGTGAGTGGGGTTTTGTTACAAACAGCGGCACAGACGGAAATATGCACGGAATATATTACGGCGCAAAAAAGCTTCAAAAGGAAACAGGAATGCTTCCGATTGTATATGTTTCAAAGGAAGCTCATTACTCATCATTCAGATTATGTGACGTTCAAAATCTTGAGGTCAGGTTAATAGACTTTGACAAACAGGGACGCATGGATCTGGACTGTTTGAGACGAAGTATCGATCCGACAAAACCCGCATTGCTGATAATTGCCATCGGTTCAACTTTTATGGGAGCAACAGACGACCAAGCAGGTATTCAAAGAGTGCTGGAAGAGGTCAAGCCAATCACTGTCTACAAGCATCTGGACGCAGCATTATTCGGCGGATATCTCCCTTTTACGGAACATAAAGATATTGTCAGTATGGAAAAACAAGGTTATGATTCAATTGCAGTAAGCGGTCATAAATTTTTCGGTATTGACGAACCGTGCGGATTATTCCTCAGCCGTAAGGATATTCTGGAAGCACAGCAATCGTATAAAGTCGATTATCTGCGAAACAATATGCCGCTGATAAGTTGTTCAAGAAACGGTCTGACACCTTTGAAATTCTATTGGATTTTTAAGAATATCGGATTTGACGGCTTTTCAGACGAAGCTCATCATATATTGGAAAACACAGATTATCTGCAGAAGAAATTAGATGAAATCGGTTACCCGGCATGGCATATGCTTTACAGCAATACCGTATTTTTCAAGCGTCCGGCAAAATGGATCGAAAACAAATATATGCTTGCAAACGGATATCTCCCGGATTACGGCGGAGATCTCTGCCATATTGTTGTAATGCAACATGTAAAGAAAAATATTATTGACGAATTTATCGGTGATTTATTATCATCTCCGAAAGAACAGTAAAAAACGCCCGTAAAAACTCGACTTAAAACCTACAAACGGCACAGAAAAGTGCCTGAAAATAACAATGAGGATATAAATATGAACGGACTGCAGCAAATTACCATTATTTGTATTCAGTATTGCGCAATTTCAATTATATGCGCATTTTCGCTTATCTACTTTATTTTTGTTACCGACCGATCCGCAGAACATTCTTCCGAATTATTGTTTTATAAACTTGCAATAGGATTTTCCGCGCTCTGCGCATTTACCGATATATTCTTTGCCGTGCGTGAATTCTGCATGATACAATTAGGCAGCGCAGTCAATTATATCAGTGAAATTCTGTATTCGCTCGGCAGTATCGGCGGTGCTTACTGCTGGTTTATATATTCAGAAAAAAAACAACAGTCGCGTATCTCGGCATCTTCCCTGTCAATCAAACTTTTTGCGTTACCGTTTGCAATCATGAGTCTGTTCACAATAACGACCCCACTGCATAAACTCTGCTTTTCAATTTCCGGATCACAATACATACGAGGCGTATTAAACGTTCCGTTTACGATTATTTGCAGCGTATTTATTCTTTATTCAGGTGTAAGCGCAGGAATAAGTTCTTTCAGAAAAAAGAACCACTCAAGAGCAGTTCTTCTCCGCATGCTTTTCCTGTATACCGTTTTGATTATTGCTGCACAGATTTTTCAGATCGTTATAGGTCCGATTCTTCCATTCCGCACTCTGGCAGCCACAATCGTCCTGATGGTCATTACACTCAGAGGTATGTGCGAAACAGTTACTCTTGACGCTCTTTCAAACATAAATAACCGTTTTTCATTTAACAGAACACTTGACAACAAAATATCCGGCAGAGATCAATTCTGGCTTGTAATGCTTGATATAGATAATTTCAAGCGGATAAATGATACCTACGGTCATATATGCGGTGACGACGCAATCCGATATACAGCTTCCGCAATCGGACGTGCTGTGCCGCACGATCATTTTATTGCACGTTACGGAGGCGATGAATTTGCAATCGTCGCTCCGCTTACCGATGAATCGGAAATCAAACAAATCGAAGAAAAAATACGTGCCGAACTAAAAAAAGTCATTAGAGAAAACAACAGTCCGTTTGATATTGATATCACAGCCGGTTACGCAAAAAAAGATGACAGTATCAACAATACACCTGACATGATCGAAGCAGCAGACAAAATGCTTTACGAAAGAAAACGCATAAAAAAAGCAAATATAAAGTAAAATTTCAATAATATATAATTATTTTACTTTGTTTAGTATTTTATCTCAAACGACGAAGCAAAACCGATTCCCGACAAGCAATGACATTTTATAATATTTATTCAGGAGAAGTATTCAATGGAAAACATCATCAACAGAAACAACATTCTTAAATACAAGG
>JAZQQT010000176.1:0-4288 GCA_045629205.1 Eubacteriales bacterium | reverse complement strand
TATTTTTTGCGTATTTATTCGGAAGGCTTCTTATGGCTTTTGTCGCGTCATAACCGTTCATCCTCGGCATTTGTATATCCATAAGGATGACGTCGTATTGCCCCTCGACTGCATTTTGCATTTTTTCCACTGCAATGTCTCCGTCTTCTGCTGTATCTATAATTATTCCGGTCTCTTCAAGAATATCCGTTGCTATTTCTCTGTTAAGCTCATTATCTTCGGCAAGGAGAACTTTTTTGCCGGTAAGATCCACGAATACAGATTTCTGCATATCGGAGATCGGATTCAAAGGCTCTGTTATCCTGTTTTCAAAATCGACATATACGGTTGTCCCGATACCGACTTGGCTTTCAACGGAAATAGTTCCGCCCATCATTTCTACAAGCGATTTTGTTATTGCCATGCCGAGTCCCGTTCCGATTACTCCGCTCTTCGTTGCGGATTCGGCTCTGGAAAACGGCTCGAATATGTGTTCAAGGAATTCCTCGCTCATACCGATACCTGTATCAGAGACGGTATAACGGAAATGTGCATAACCTTCTTTTTCTGATGGCAGTTCTTTTGCTGTCAGTGTGATTTTTCCTCCCGGATTTGTGTATTTTACGGAATTTGAGACTATGTTTGTCAGAACGCGCATTACATGCAGTCTGTCGGCAAAAATCCAATGGTGCTTAACAGACGAGTCTATTTCTGATGTAAATTCGATTCCTTTTGCTGCGGCACTTCCGTTAAGTATACTGTATAGATTATCTTTTGCGGTGTCAATACAAACAGGTTCCTCGGTTATTTTTACGGTTCCGGATTCGATTCTGGACATATCCAGAACATCATTTACAAGTAAGAGCAGATGTTCGCTTGAAAGTTTGATTTTCTTGAGTGAGTCAACAACACGATCCTTGTCGTTAATATATTTCTGCGCAATATCCGTAAATCCGATAATGGCGTTCATCGGTGTCCTGATATCATGAGACATATTGAAAAGGAATGTTGATTTTGATTGGTTCGCGGCTTCTGCCGCTATCTTCGCAGCTTCTAATTCCTGACGAATACCGAGTTCATGTCGGATTTCGGCATCAATGTTTCGCATACATGCGATGGCTGCAATAACTGCTTTGTTTTCATCCCAAAGCGGAACAAAACGCATTTGGTAATATAGATATGAGTTCTCCGATTCTATAATGCGGAAATCCACGACATGTGTTTTGTTTTCGGAAAAAGCCTCTGATATTTTTTCTCTTCTTGTATTGATAAAGAACTGTTCTTTGTCCTCCGGATGAATGAATTTCATGAAAAGATCAAGTTTTTTTGTAAAATCATTTTCTTTTGTGATTTCGTCATCGATTAATTGTGCAATATTATCTGCGATACGGCTGTGCTGTTGAATCTTTCCGTCTGTTCCTATAATGGAGATGCTGTCGTATTCTGTGGCTAATGCTCGTATATATGCTTCTTCTCGCTTGGTCTGTTCTATAAGTAAAGAGATATCCTTGACATTTGTAAACGCAATGATGTCACCGGATGTCGTTTTTGTCATACAGATGCTTCGTCTTAGCCATGTGCTTCTTCCCGAAATGGTTTTTGCTTCGTAGTCGAAAGTGATTTCGGTTCTTCCTTTATCAAATTCCTCAAGCAGCTGTTCTCTGTCTGTTTTTCCTGAGAAAAAATATGCGTCATTTTCTTTTACAAAGCGTTTGTTCCATATATTAATATACTTATCGTAACTGCATGGAATATCAAGACCGATAATCTCTTTTAACGGAACTTCTTTTCCGTCATCGTCTTTCCATACACCGTAATAAAGTTCATCTTTAAGCAAATTTACTTCAAGTGAAATAAGCGCGTCGGAAAGGATTGCTCTTTTATAGTTTGAAAGTTGATCTGAAGAATTTTCAAATTTATTTTTTTCTGCGAGCAGCAGTTTCTGATATTCTGTTGATTCATCACCGATAACATAGACGTGAAGAATGCAGCTGCCCAATAAACACCCGAGAGCATAGAACGGCATCAAAGGAAATTGTTCTTGGAAAATAATTGCGGCGAACATCGTCAGACTGAAAAAGAAGATGGCAAAATGACGTTTCTTTTTTACGCCCTTTGATTTTAATGCTTCTGTAAATGTCATTATGCTTGAGAACGCGAACATTATTATCTGAATCCACAGTGCGACATAACGTATCGGTCCGGCTATGTAAGCATCATTCTCATCGAACCAGAAAAAACAGCGGATAAAACAATTTATTATCAACGAAATATTCTCAACGATAAAGAACCCTATTCCCAGTGCATTGAAAAGAAATGCACGCCAATTCTTCAGCTCAAGATATTCTATTATGTATTTATAGAAATAAAGGATTGCCGCCGACATTGCAGTATAATATAGTGTAGTATCCACGAATAGTGCCGGAATCCAGTTCAGTCCGGCAAAAATTCCCCACAGTGCATCCGTAATATAATATGCAAAAATAGACAACATCAGATAACGGTATTGTTTTGCGGCTTTCTTAATATTATTGTTGTCTGTTAAGAACATCACCTTAAAGTTTATTATTAACTGAATGGCGATTGATATCAACCCGATTACTGAGTAAATGTAGTCTTGCATAAAAAGCCTCTTTTGCCTGGATTTTTTTACTGAGTTTATATTATAATTTATTATCTGAATTTGATAATCAGTTATACCGCTAAAGATTAGAATACCTGTAGATTCCAAGATTTACACTGAAGTTTATGACTTCGATTCCGTCTTCTTCCAGTAATTCTTTTTGCCTTATGATTCCGCCGAATCCGAATGCTTTTGATAATTTTCCCTGAGCGTTCACAACTCTGAAACAAGGGGTTAGCGGATTTGGGTTTCGATGAAGAGCGTTGCCTACTGCTCTCGCTCCGCAGGGACATCCGATTGCTTTTGCAATCTGACCGTAAGTTGCGACGTATCCTTTCGGTATACGCCTTGTAACTTCATAAACTTTTGCGTCGAATTCACTCATGGTCAATTTCAATAGCGTTCATTGATGTATCTCTGTTAAACGAGCGTCGCAGATGCGAAAGCTCTGACCGGATTGCCGAGTTCATCAAATTCCGTGGTGTATCTGATTTTGAACGGAACTCTGTTGCTTGTCAACGGGAATATTGATTCGATGTTATCTTTACCCGTTAGAAGCTGCGCCACAAACTCTTTATATTTTTCTCCGTAATCTTCAGGAATAATTCCGAGTTCGATAGCGGAGTCAGGGTAATTCTTTATTATGGGCGGCAGACCGAGATCGCGCATGCATCGGAAGCATGGACGCATTTCTTTATTTAAAAGATTGTATTCCCAATAATAAATGTTCACCTGATCAAATGTATTTTTCAGTATAACGTCGGAATGAAGAAGTTCATTGTATTTGTCTTTTTCTGCGGTAATGTTTCTTATCGTTACATAAAACAGATACATATTATCGCTTTGCCCGATTACGCGGATATCACTTCTGATACACAACTTATCGGACCCGCAGCATTCTGAAGTCACTGTTCTCCATGTTTCGCAGGTTACTTCATCCTGAATTGAAATTGCCTGTTTTAACGCATCTTTGTATATGTTTTTGTTTTTTTCATCGAACACGGTCCATGGGTCGGACAGTATCATTTCACTTTGTGTTTTGTTCATTCCCATTTCCCGTATGTATTTTTCGTTTACTCTGAGTAAATTGAGATTGTTGCTTATTGTGTCGTATTGAACGATCGAAGCGCCGCCTACGAGATTTGAAAAAATCAAAGTGTCAAGAGAACGCGGATCCCAGAAATTATATGAATTAAACTGCTCAATCAGATTCAGCGGCTTTGCGATTTTACCTATGGTCGATGCAGATACTGCTTTAATGTATTCTTTCTCCGGGATCGGCTTTGAAAAAAGGAATCCCTGAACATAATTGCATCCGATGCTTTTAAGAAAACCGGCTTGTTTTTCCGTTTCAACACCTTCTACGATAACCGGGATCTGAAGCCACTTTGCCATATTGATGATTGATGTCAGTATGATACCGCCTTTGTCACCTATATCACCGTGGATAAAGCCCATATCAACTTTTATCTCATCTATATCAAGATTCCGCAATACGTTCAGCGATGAATATCCTTTACCGAAGTCATCCATTGCAACGTGATAGCCTCTGTTGTGAAATTCCTTGATTATTGTGTTTATTGCTTCCGTGCTTCCCAAAGCAGAGGATTCGGTGATTTCAAAATTTATATATGATGTGTCCACATCATAATAATCGACGGATTTATTTATTTTTTCTATAAACCC
>JAZQQT010000175.1:0-4771 GCA_045629205.1 Eubacteriales bacterium | reverse complement strand
CATAAATAAAGGGTTTTCGCATTTTGCTATATTGGACATAATTTTTGCAAAAATCTTCAAATCGCAAAGAAAAATTGTAAAAGGAACGACTTTCGAACCGTGGTTATTAGACACCACGGTTCTTCTTTTTGTAATATAACGCTTCGGCTTCGTTTCATATTCAGAAAATGTAATCGAAATCGGCATAAATGTATTCGAGTACATTCTTATCACAACCCATGGTGCGGATCAGGCTCCGTCTTCTCCTTTATTTATTACTATCAGACCGTTTATGTTCATACAAACTCGTTGCTTTTTTGAATAATTTGTGATATTATTATAATGTATAAGTGCGGAAATTCGAGGATTCCCGAACAAACCGATTACGCACGAAGCAAATATCTGCCCATCATTTCATACTTTTCAAAAAGTGATACAAGATGCTATCATATATTACACCAAAAACGGAGGTAATACAATTGGCGAAAAAGAGCGGAAATAAGTTTCTCGTCGAGTCTGTCGTCAAAAAGAACAAGGGCTTGTCGATTGGACTTTGGATGTTGTTTTTTCTTATGACTGTAATTGTAGTCACCACGTTTGTATTACCTGATACGGTAACGGTCTCAGTTGAAAACTTTCTGAAAGATTACGGAATGCCGGAAGCATGGATAACAACCCGACCGCTTCCGATCGGCAATTACAAAACGGACGGTATTACCTCATACGAAGCGGATTTTGCTGCCGATATGTTCCTTTTTGACGAAAGTGATACTCCTCTTTCTTTTCGTGTTTTCAGTGTGTCGAAAAACAGCCACAGAATATTCCACATAGTTGAAAAATCGGAAAACAAGACAGATTTCCCAAGCATTTATGTTACTGCCAAATTTGCAGAGTCTTCGGGAATACATCCCGGCGATATTTTATCAGTGAAAGCGGGAACCGATACCCGGGTATTCGTTGAATCGATTGTTTCTCTTCCGGAAGCGCTTGTCTGCGTTCGTAACGATGGCTCGTGGCAGGATGCGAATGACTTCGGATATGCATATCTTTCGAGAGAAGATTACGATAGTATTTTCGATACTTCAGGTCTTGCCAACCAATGGTTTGTCTGCTTCGAGGACGGATTGACGAATAATCAAAAAGAAAGCGCTCTGTCGGTATTCGCATCAAAGATTGGTGGCGAGCAGGGATCAGCTGTTTTATTTGAAAATTCAGAGATCCGGAAAACGATTGACGTTATGGTGGATGCTCTGTCTACAGCCTGCCGGTATTTTCCCATGGCAATATATATTATCGGTTTATTCTTCGGAAGCTTGTTTGTGCGTCAACTTGTTTTAGGCGACAGGAAAAAGATAGGACTTTTGAGAGCTTTGGGATATTCCTCGAATCAGATTCTGTTTGTATTTTTACGGTATATCCTGCTGCTCAGTGTCAGTGCAATAGTACCGGGAATAGCAATAGGGACATTTGCCGTTCGCACGATCGCGGGGATCTTTCGTGAAATGTATGCGCTGCCCGGTATGAATTACAGCTTTTCTTTGCTTACTATTATAGGACTTTTGCTGTCTGTCATTCTTGTTGGTATTGTTTCATGTCTTTTTTCTACACGAAATATTTCAAAAATTGACCCCAGTGAGGTATACTGCGATATATGGCATGATTCCGGTGAAATCCCACGATTTTTCAAAAGAATCCGCATCAATCCTTTTGTAAAAACTGCAATAGGCTCGATTATTCGGAACAGGAGCAGATTTTTCCGATCTGTAATAAGCATATGTGCCTGCATGGTTTTGATGATATCTTCATTGCTTTACTATGCCACACAGAACGAGGTCTTCCCGGTTACCTTCGGAGAGCGTTTCAGGTATGACTTTCTTGTTTCCGTCAATTCCGGGGAGGAAATTGAAAAACAACTGCAAAATATAGTCGGAGTATCCGAAACGGAGACCGTCAATACTTTTCGTGACGAACTTTCCTTCAGGGGTGAAACGAAATCCGTGCTTATCTGCGCAATCTGCGATAATGGGAAGCTGATCGTTCCGAGCGATGTTTCGGGAAAACCGCTCCATCCGCATAACGGTGTTATACTTGATGAGTGGACAGCGAAAAAAATCGGTGCTTGCGAAAATGATACCGTTGTACTTGGAAATATCAGTCTGAAAGTTGACGGTATTTCACGGGAACTGGTAAACAGTACGCAGTATATTTCCGGCAGCACTGCCGCATTACTTAACAAAGACGTTCCGGAATACATCGCAATAAAGCTTGACGAGGGTGCGGATACTACCGCCGTTCAAAAAGAAATTGCCGGTATCTCCGGATGTGTCGGCATTACCGGCCTTGCGAATCAGCAAAAATCATATCTCGAAATGATAAAGCTTGTCAACATGGTGCTCATTATTATAGTGGGCATATCGCTGATGTTGGGAATTGTGATTCTATACAATATGGTAGTTCTGAATATCTCAGAAAGGAAACGGACCAATGCCACTCTTTCAGCACTTGGAGCAACGGGAAGGGAATTTACGGTCATTGCCGTGTATGAAAATACACTTCTTTATCTCTTTGCCTTGCTTCCTGCTTGTCCCATTGCCTGTTTTATTTCAAAATACTTTCTTGCAGCTATGAGCAGTGATGCGGGGGGACAGTATCTTCCCATCGTCCGCCTTCGGGAAATTCTCATTCTTTCAGCCGTACTGTCGCTGATTTATCTTGTTGTCGGAATACTTGTGACACTTATTAAGATACATAAAACAGACCTTGCTCTCGCTTTGAACAGCAGAGAGTGATGCTTTCGATGTAAAATGAAGGTTAGAATATGATAAAATCCGTGTGGTTAACAAAACAATTAATCGATGCTCTTTCAGGCGAAAACAAGCTGCTTGGAAGAAGTCTTGACTATATTCTGTCGCAGTTTTTATCTGAAAAATGTCGTTTGTACCTTTTGGAACCTGATTTGTCAGTCAGTGCGGTACTCAGATATGCCGACAAAGCAGCTGTTCTTTTGCCGACAGAACTAATGGAAACTCTGAATCCGGAAAGCGGCTTGTCGCAAAATCCGGCAGGACTTTTCATCCCGCTGTCGGTCAAAAGAACTTCGGTTTTCGGATATTTGTTTTTAGAAGATATTACATCGGATGCCGTTTCGGAATCACACCATCAGGCAGTGGCTTCTTTTTCTGCACTTTTGTATTCCGAAGGAATGGGCGGGATCATCGATTCTTATAATGAAACGGTGATCAGCATAAAAGAATTATGCGTTGATTATCAAACCGGCACGCATGTCACACGAGCAGTTAATAAAGTCAGTCTTGATATCAATAAAAACGAATTCACGCTAATTTTCGGTGCAAGTGCCTGCGGAAAGACCTCTCTTCTGAATGCTATCGGCGGTATGAAAAGTCCGGCTGAAGGCTCGATTTTTACAAATGGTGTTGATATAACCAAACTGAGTCACCGTGAACTTACGCTTTACAGAAGAAATGTTATCGGTTTTGTTTTTCAACAGTATAATCTCATCCCCGAACTGACGGTAGAAGAGAATATTCGTATTGCCGCAGCGCTTGTGAACGATTCATTATCCCCCGACGAGGTACTTGAAACGGTAGGCCTCAGTGGACTCGGAAACAAATATCCGGGGCGATTAAGCGGAGGACAGCAGCAGAGGGTGTGCATTGCACGAGCACTCGTAAAAAAACCGAAAATTCTCCTTTGTGATGAGCCGACAGGTGCTCTTGATACTGAAAATGCAGGACATGTTATTTCTATTCTCAAAGATCTTGCGGTAAATCACGGCATCCCCGTGGTAATGATCACCCATAACCTTGATTTTGCACCGATCGCAGATCATTGTTTAGTAATGAGTGCGGGCAAAATCATGGATGACATTCGCCAACCCTTCCCGCTTTCGGCAAAAGATATTGAAATACGGTAAAAGGAAAGAATTATGAAGGTCTGCTTTCTCAACGATTCATTTCCCCCTTTGATTGACGGAGTAATAAATACCATTCTCAATTATGCGGATGTTTTCTCCGAAAAATACGGAGACCCGATGATCATGACGCCGTATTATCCTCACGATGGCGAACGCCGTTATCCGTATTCGGTCGTTCAGTACGCTTCTTTCCGTGTCGGATGGATAAAGGATTATCGCTTGGGGAATATGTTGTCTTACCGTGCCATGAAAACAGCAAAAGAATTTCATCCTGACATTATCCATTGCCATTCACCCGCCACATCGATTGTGATGTCGCTGCGTCTCCGCAGAAAAACGAATGCTCCTGTCGTTTTGACTTATCATACAAAATTCGATATTGATGCCAAAAGAGTTATTGCCATTCCGTTTCTCCGTCGTCTGTCAATGAAAATGATGATAGCCGCAATAAGGAAATGCGACGATGTTTGGTGCGTATCGGAAGGAGCAGCAGAGAATCTTCGTTCGCTCGGTTATACAGGCGAAATTCAAATCATGCCAAACGGTGTCGATTTTCCCAAAGGTCCTGCGAATGATGGAGAAGTAGATATAATACGCCGTAAATATCAGCTTACTGATGAAATTCCGACCTTCCTGTTTGTCGGCAGAATGCTTTGGTATAAAGGCATTGATATGATTCTTTCTGCACTGGAAAAACTGCAAAAAGACGGAAAAGATTTTCGTATGATTTTTGCGGGCGACGGAAATGATTTTTCCGCAATAAAAGCGAGAGTAAAAGAACTTGGTATATCCGAAAAATGTATTTTTACGGGTGCCGTTTTCGACCGAAAACAACTTCGCAGAATTTATTCGGCAGCG